>NZ_RAZO01000057.1:3145-23243 GCF_004307535.1 Pseudomonas sp. Sample_9 | reverse complement strand
GCCAAACCTGAATTCAACTCGGTATTGCAAGTCGGCGTACGTCGACCAAACACCTCGGTCAGTCCCCTCTCCCTCCGGGAGAGGGCTAGGGTGAGGGGCTTTTGTTTTTGCCAAACCTGAATTCAACTCGGTATTGCAAGTCGGCGTACGTCGACCAAACACCTAGGTCAGTCCCCTCTCCCTCCGGGAGAGGGTTAGGGTGAGGGGCTTTTGATCCTCGCGTCCGGCGCAAGTGGCAGCCTGAAACAGATCCGCGCGCCCTCTTCGCTGTCTTCCACGCGCAACGTCCCGCCATGGGCGCCTATCACCGTTCGGCAAATCGCCAGGCCCATGCCCATGCCGCTGCCCTTGGTGGTGAAGAACGCATCGAAAATTTCTTCACGCTGATGCTCGGCGATCCCCGGCCCGTTGTCTTGAAAAGCCACGCAGACCTGCCCATCGGACAGCGTCGACTCAATCACCAGGCGCCCGTCACTCACGCCCTGCCCAGCCATCGCTTCCAGCGCGTTGACGATCAGGTTGTAGATCACCTGCTGGATCTGCACCCGATCCCCCAGTACCGGGTCAGCAGCGTTGAGTTGCGTGCGCAAGCTCACCCCGCGATTGTGCACATCGCTCGCCGTCAGTTGCACGACCTCACCGATCAACGCGTCAATCGACACCGGCAATCGTTGCAACGGCGCCTGCCTGGCCAATGCGCGCAAGGCCTGGACGATCTCGGTGGCACGGGCGCTGTCGGAGCGGATGTCTTCGAGTCCCTGAATAGCCTCGTCGAGATCAGGCGTGTCGCGCTTGAGCCAGCGCAGACTGGCCGAGGCGTTCGATGAAATGCCCAGCAGCGGCTGGCTGATTTCGTGGGCGATCGAGGCCGACAGTTCGCCCATCATTTTCAGGTGCGAGTTGCGCGCCAGTTCCGCCCGCGAGCTGCGCAAGTCGGCTTCCATCTGCGCGCGCAAGCGGTTGTCTTCGACCAGTTGGGCGTAGAGCCGCGCGGTCTGCAGCGACACCGCTGCCTGCGAGGCGAGGATTTCCAGCATGGTCAGGCGTTCGGCGCTGAACAGCTTCGGTACCAGGCTGTTTTCCAGATACACCAGACCGATCAGCGCGCCCTGCTTGAGCAACGGCAGGCACATCAGCGAGCGCGTCTGCCGTTGCTGCAGATCAGCGCTGTAGGCTTGCGGGCAGTCGACGCGGGCATCGTCAAGCACCAGCGGCGTGCGCGTGCGCATGGTCGAATTGAGCACTGAAACCGGCGCGATCTGCTCCAGCGAGCGATCGTTGTCCTGACTGACCCGCACGTTGCCCGCCTCGACATGCGCGGCAGCGGCCAAGTGCAACTCACCCTCGGCGACCAACAGCAGCGCGCCGCGATCGGCACCGGCCTGAATCATCAAGTGATTCATCAAGGTCTCCACCAGCCGATCGAGCAACACCTCTTGCGAGACCGCGCGTGCCGCTTCAATGCCGACTTCCAGGTCAAGGCGCACCCGCGTCACCGGCGTTCCCGCTTCCAGGGAATGCTCGTGGGCGAGAAACGGATGCTGGGCTTCGAGCTGGCGCGCCTTGGCTTCAGCGCCCCACAGCACATAGCAGTCGCGCGCAACACGCAGGTGATGATGCGTGCCGGAGACCAGGCCGTTGGCCAGGCAGACCTCGGCCAGTTGTTCATGTGCCAGTGCTTGCTCATGGATAAATCCGGCAGCGGCCGCCGCGATTTGCGCTTGGTCGAAGCAGCGAATGGCGGCCAGCCCTTCGCCGCGCACGCGGGCCATCGCGCCTTCGATCAGCAGCAGTTTGTTGCTGAAGGTCGAAGGATTGAGCTCGACCCACGGCAGAAAACGCTGCCGTTGCTGCTCCAGTTTCTGCAGTTTTTCGGCAACAGAGCCCGGCGCCTCGGGACTGGCCAGTGCCAAGCTGTAGAACAGGTAGTAATGCGCCAGATCAATGTGCGCCGGCAGCGACCAGGTCAACGCCTCGGCGTCCTCGAAACGGCGCAACGCGTAACGCACTTCACCGAAATAGAAAGCCGACATGCCCGAATACAACCACATCCACAACAGCGTCGGCTGTGAAACGCGGTCGCGATGCAGCGGGCCGAAGCGGTCATGTTCCAAAGCATCCAGCATTGCGATCGAACGAGGCTCAGGCCCATTGCGCAAATCGCTGGCAAACGCCTGTTGCGCCAGCAGAATGCGCTCGATGTCGATGTAGTGAAACTGCCGCACCCAACTCAGGCCGACGTCCAGCTCGTTCAACACGTTTGGCAGCGCCTCGCCCATGAACAGCAGATCGGAGCCGATGTGGTTGCAGGCGTAACACGACATGCCCAGATCGCCGCCGGCCTGACCGCACTCAAACGCGGCGAAAGCCTTCTGCCGCGCGTAGGCCATCGGCCGGGTCCACGCGCTGACCTGATCCAGCGCCACCAGCGTGCCGGTGCGCCCTGCCTCATAGCCGTGCAGATCAGTCAGTTCCAGCGCCAGTTCGGCGAAAGCAACACCGTCCAGATATTCGCCATAACGGTCGGCGATCATCACGCCGTACCAGGCAAAACCGTAGCCGCTGCTCGGCGTGGTGCCATGGAGCAAAGTCAGTTCGACCATCTTCGCCAGGTGCAGAAAAGCAATGTCGTCCTGCACGAAGAACGAGGCGATCAGCGTGCTCAGCAGTTCCATGGCCACTTCGATTCGCGGCTCGTTGGCTTTGGGCAACGCCGTCAACTCAGCGATCCGTCGCGCACCGACCAATTGCCGAACCCGTTCGAACGCTTCGCCCAGTTGCGCCTTCGATGGGTGTCGCTGCAGGTCGATATCGAGCAAGGCAAGACCGGCCAGCGCTGCGCCGATCGCGCCGTGGTAATCGGAATGCAAGGTGCGCAGGCTGGCGCGCAGGCGGTAGGTTTTCGCCCGGTCCAGCACGGTGGCAGCGTGTTCCAGGCAGTCGTCGAGACGCTGTTGCGCGCCGGGCAGATCCGCCAGCAACATCGCGCAGTCGGCTGCCAGCCAGCGCGCCGCGAAGGCTTGCGGGTAGAGCTGCGTCCAGCCGTTGTCGCCGAGTAATACCTCGGCGCTGCGCAGATAATCCACGGCCTGCTCGACAGCGGCGCTATCGCGGGCGCGCTCGGCAGCTTCGAGCAGTAACTGGATGAACTCAGCGCGTCGAGGCGCTTGCAGCGCATTGCCGGCGCTGCGCTGAATCTGACTGGCGATGTCGAAGACCCGCGCCTGCCGCTGCTCGCCGCTTTGATCGAGCATGGCGGCAGCGATGCGCGCATGCTCAGCCGAACGCCCGGCCGGTGGGGTCAGCGCAGCGGCGGCTTCCAACACCCGATCGTGGGGAAACATCAGTTGGCCCGGCTCGCGCAGAAGAAATCCGGCGCTGACCAGATAATCCACGTCACGCAGCAATTGCGCCGGATCGTCCCCCAGCAAATCGCCCAACAGCGTTTCGTCACAGCGGCCACCAACGTAACCCGCGGTGCGCAACACTTCACAGGCACTGACCGGCAGACGCTGCAAGCGTTGCACCATCAATTCGGCCACGTTGTCGGCGTAGCGATAGCCGTTCACTTCGGCCTGATTCCACACCCAGCGCCGCGTCGTCGCGTCGAAACGCAGCAGACGCTCGTCCACCAGCGCGCGCGCCACCTGGCTGACGAACAACGGATTGCCGGCGGTTTTGAAATGCACGACGCGGGCCAGCGCCTCAAGGTTGTCGACGTCAGCATCGAGTTCGACCGCCATCAGTTGCGCAACGGCCTGCAACGACAGCGGCCCTAGTCGAAGGCCACTGACTGGCAGCGCGGGTGCTCTGCGCATCTCATCGAGCCAGCCGCCCGGATGCTCCGTCAACTCGCCCTCGCGATACGCCAGAACCAGCAGCAGATGCCGCGTCGGTCGGGCGATAAAGGCTTTGAGAAACGCCTGCGTCGAGTCGTCAGCCCACTGCAAGTCGTCGATAAACAGCAGCAGCGGATGCCCCGGTTGCGCAAAGACTTCGAGCACATCGAGCAGCGCCCGATTGACCCGATCCAGGGCGTGGCGCGCCGGCATGTTCGGCAGTTCGGCGGTGGCGCCGATCAGCAGTTCGGCTTCCGGCGCCAAGTCCAGCAGCAAGCGGCCACGGCCCTTGAGGGTTTCGCGCAGTTGCTCGGCCAAGGCCTGCAAGGCCAGCGTGGGCTTGGTCAACACTTGGCTGATCAGCGACTGAAAAATCTGCGCCAGCGGCGCGAAGGGCCGGTCATTGTTCAGCAGTTCGATCTTGCCGCTGGCCCAATAACCGGGTGCCTGGCTACGCAGGACTTGCTGGATCAGCGTCGACTTCCCCGCTCCCGGTGCGCCGGCAACCATCAGCACGCGAGCGATGCCGTCGCTGCGCACGCGCTGGATCTGTTCAAGCAGTTGCTGACGTTCGTCGTCACGACCAAACAGCACATCGCCGCGCGTGGCCGTTGCGCGAGCATCGAATGCACCGAGGCGGAACGCTTCGATCTGGCCTTTTTTCTGCCATTGGCGCAGGCACCAGGTCAGATCGGCGGCCAGCGATTCGATGCTTTGATAGCGCGCGTCCGGCTCCTTGGCCAGGCCCTTGAGCAGCACATGGCAAATGCCTTGCGGCAGGTCGGGTTGGTATTGCGCTGGCGACAAAGGCTGGACGGCGGCGTGCACATGCAACCATTGCGAGGCGTCGCGAGCGATCAGCGGCGGGCGCCCGGTCAGCGCCTCGTAGATGATTGCCGACAGCGCATAGACGTCGCTGCGCTCATCGGAATCGACGCCGCCGCGCTGCAGCTGTTCCGGCGCCAGATAAGGCCAGTGTTCCAGGATCGGCAGTTCGGTCGCCGGCGTTTCCTGCGCGTGGGTGTGAAAGCCCATCAGCCTGACGCTGTCGTCAGCATCGACCAGCAGATGCCAAGGCAATAAAGAACACTGTGGGAGCGAGCCTGCTCGCGAAAGCGGTGGGTCAGTCAGGGGTGATGTCGGCTGGAATGACGCTTTCGCGAGCAGGCTCGCTCCCACGGGGTTTTGCGGTGATTCCGGATGGCGAGAGTGGACCAGCGCATTGGCAGCGGCGACGGCGATATTCAACACTCGTCCGAGTGGTAAGCCGGCGGCGTCGATCAGTCCAGCCAGCGGCGCGCCCCATTGCGGGTAGACCAACACCGGCCCGTCCGCCGAGCGAATCAGCGCGAGCGGGTTGAGTGCCCACTGCGAAGGCAACTGCAAATGGAAATCGCGCTCCAGCCGCTGGCACAGCGCCGGGCGCTGGATCGGCGCACGCACGGCGAACCAGCTCTGGCCCGAGCGGCTGTCTTCGAGGCTGAACCAGGTCAGTTCATGGTCACGGCGCAGCAGACTGAACCGACAGTTCTCCAGCCATGCTTCATCGAGCATCGGCGCATCGGCCGCGCGGGAAATTGCAGATGAAGATGGCTGGCCGGGCATACGCATTCACCGTTGGAAATGGGATTCAGGCTGGTGGCGAAGTATACCCAGCGTTTTTTTGCCAGAGGGCCAGCCGCTGCGCTGATGTCCGTCTGCAGCCTCAAGATGGCCGTCCAGAGCCTTGCGCCGCTGTTTCTTGCGCTATAGAAGCGCACGTCTTATCCCTCGGGATAATTGCTTTATGCCAGGCCGTCCCCTAGCGTACGAACCTGATAACCCGGCGCCCGCGCCCTGTCCTTCTCACCGCAACGCAGAGGCCCGCATGATCCGACTCGGCCAAGCCACGATTTCTTTGGAACGGCGCGAAGCCTTTCTCGATGGCCGGCCCTTGCGCATGGGTGGGCGGGCGTTCGAAATACTCTCGGTGCTGATGCAGGCCGACGGGCGCATCGTCAGCAAGGACGAACTGATCAATCAGGTGTGGCCGGACATCGTCGTCGAAGAGAACAATCTGCAAGTGCAGATTTCCTCGCTGCGCAAACTGCTCGGGGAAAAAGAAATCATCCAGACGGTTGCCCGTCGAGGTTACCGATTATTGAAAGACCGCGAACCCAAACTGCCCGTGTTCAACGCACTGGCCTCGGCGCCGATGGTGGCGCAGCCGCCGGCGGTCGATGCGCACTCGGTGCCGGTATTTATCGTCGACGATGAGGCCTGCGTGCGCAGCGCCTTGAGCCGTTTGTTGCGCGCCGAAGGCATCGAACACCGGATTTTCCAGTCCGCCGAAGAACTGCTCGAGGCCGACATCGCCAGCGGCCCGGCGTGCCTGTTGCTCGACGTCAGCCTGCCCGAAACCACAGGCCTGCAATTGCAGGCAGCGCTGAACGAGCGCGGCTTGCCGTGGCCGGTGATCTTCATGACCGGCCACGGCACGATTCCGATGTCGGTGCAGGCGATGAAGGCCGGCGCGGTGGAGTTCCTGACCAAGCCATTCAATGACGATGAACTGCTCGGCATTCTGCGCAGCACCCGTCAACACGCCGCGACTGCGTTCAATCAATGGCAACGGGTTCAGCACGTGCGGCAGCTGGCGGCGCAACTGACACCGCGTGAGCGCGAGGTGCTGCCGCTGATTGTCGGCGGTCTGTCGAACAAACAGATCGCCAACCAGTTGGGCACCAGTGAAGTGACCGCCAAGGTTCATCGCAAACACATCATGGCGAAGATGCAGACCCGCTCGCTGGTCAACCTCGTCGAACTCTACGGACTGATCAGCGCTGCGCCTTCGCCTGGCCCATCGAGCCTGTCGTGAGCGCCCCGGCGGGTCGTCCGACGGCGATCGAGAACCCCCGACCGACGATTGTCTGCATCGTCGATGACGACGCGTCGGTGCGCAAAAGCCTGTCGAATCTGCTGCGTTCGGTCGGTTATCGCGCGCAGGTTTATGTCAGTGGCGAAGCGTTTCTCGCCGAAGCCGACTTCGCCGAAATCGCCTGCCTGCTGCTGGATCTGCGCATGCCCGGCCTGTCCGGCATCGACGTGATGCGCCAGCTGTCGCGACAGTTTCCGGTGATCTGCATGTCCGCCCATTGGGACGAGGCGGCGCTGGCTGAGTCCGGGCATTACCAGGCGTTTGAATGCCTGTGCAAACCCTTCGAAGAAGAGGTTTTGCTGGCGGCACTCGACAAGGCCCTGCACCGCCAGCACTGATCGCTTCAGCTGTCCTGCGTGGTTTCTTCCGCAGTTTCGATCACGGGCAGCGACTCAGTCATCGAAGCGTGACACACCGCCAAAATCTCATCGGCCAGCGCCGAATCATCCGGGCAGGCCCGCGACAGCATGATCGCCCCGACCGCACGGGCCAGCAGGTCGATCATTCGGGTTCTGCCCTCACCTTGCGGTGCATCCGCTGCGGTGGGGTATTTCTCGCCGAGCGTCTGCAACGTGCGCTCGATACCTTCAGCGAACGCCACTTTGACATCCCCCGACTGCCGCGCCGCATCGCCGCACAGCGCTGCCATGGTGCAACCGGTGGAGCGGCCGTCACGATGCTCGCGTGAGACGTACACATCGATGAAATCCTGCACGCTCATGCTTTCGGCGGCGGCCGCGGAATGCGCCAGGCTGTTGGCCGAGGCTTCGGCCATCAGGTCGGCCTTGGAGCCGAAGTGTTTGTAGAAACCGCCGTGAGTAAAACCGGCGGCCGCCATCAGGTCAGCCACGCCGACCCCGTCATAACCGCGTTCGCGGAACATCACTGATGCCGTTTCGACAATGTGCTCGCGATTGGCCTGAGCCTGAGCCTTGGATACGCGCATGTTGAATACCTCCAGCGCTGAAAATTCATCGGCCGATGATACATAGATGTTGGCCATAATCAAAACCATTGACAGGTTAGATTTCGGTCATCATCCTAAAGGCCCGCAATCAGTCTTCAACTGACAAAGAGCCCACACCATGACTACTCGCCCTACTGTTCTGATCACTGGCGCCTCCACCGGCATCGGCGCGGTCTACGCCGCACGTTTCGCCCAGCGCGGTCACGATCTGGTGCTGGTCGCCCGTGACCAGGCGCGCCTGGACACCCTTGCTGCCGGTTTGCGCGCTGAGCACAACGTCAATGTCGAAGTGCTACAGGCCGACCTGACGCAACTGAGCGACCTGCAAAGCGTCGAGGCGCGTCTGCGTGACGACGCGCGCATCGGCATTCTCGTCAACAATGCCGGCGCTGCGCAGTCCGGTACTTTCATCGAGCAGAGCACCGACAGCGTGGCGCAACTGGTCGCGCTCAACACCACCGCGCTGGTGCGTCTGGCCAGCGCCATTGCCCCGCGTCTGGCCAAGGCCGGCGACGGCGCGATCATCAATATCGGTTCGGTGGTGGGCCTGGCGCCGGAGTTCGGCATGTCGGTGTATGGCGCGACCAAGGCGTTCGTACTGTTCCTCTCCCAGGGCCTGAGCCTGGAATTGTCGCCACAAGGCGTGTACGTGCAAGCCGTGCTGCCTGCCGCCACCCGCACGGAAATCTGGGACCGCGCCGGTATCGACATCAACACCCTCACCGACATCATGGAAGTCGGCGATATGGTCGACGCCGCGCTGGTCGGTTTCGACCGTCGCGAAGTCGTGACCATCCCGCCGCTGCACGAAGGCGAGCGCTGGGATGCCTTGCAAGCGGCGCGTCAGGGGCTGTTGGGGCAGATCCGCCAGTCGGCGGTCGCGCAACGTTATCTGGCTCAGGCCTGACCCATCCAAACCCGGCGCAAATGCGTCGGGTTCCAACCGACAAGAGCATCCGCAATGAAGGCATTTTTCATCGAGCGCTACGGCAAGCAGAACGGCCGGATCGGCGACCTGCCCGAACCGCTGGTTGGCGCTCACGACGTGCTGATCGAAGTGCGCGCCAGCAGCGTCAACCCGTTGGATCTGAAGATTCGCAGCGGCGAATTCAAGATGATCCTGCCCTATCAAATGCCTTTGATATTGGGCAACGATGTCGCCGGCGTGGTGCTCAGCACCGGTGCGGCGGTCAAGCGTTTCAAGCCGGGCGATGAGGTTTATGCGCGTGCGCCTGAAAACAGGATTGGCACGTTTGCCGAACGCATCGCTGTCGACGAACAAGCGATCGCGTTGAAACCCGCCAATCTCGCCATGACCGAGGCGGCTTGCATGCCGCTGGTGGCATTGACGGCGTGGCAGGCCCTGGTCGAAGTCGCCGGGCTGCAAAAAGGCCAGAAGGTGCTGATTCACGCCGGCTCCGGTGGCGTTGGCGCGGTCGCCATTCAACTGGCCAAACACCTCGGCGCTTTTGTTGCGACCACTACCAGCACGGCGAATGTCGCGTGGGTCAAGGCGCTGGGCGCTGATGTGGTGATCGATTACAAGCAGCAGGATTTCGCCATTGAGCTGCGCGACTACGACGTCGTGCTCAACAGCCTCGGCACCGATGTCCTGGAGAAATCGTTGACGGTGTTGAAACCAGGCGGGCAACTGATTTCCCTGTCCGGGCCGCCGACTGCGCAGTTCGCACGGGAGCAGGGTTTGTCGTGGCCGCTTGGGCTGGTGATGCGCCTGCTCAGCAGTAGTATTCGGCGCAAGGCGCGCAAGCGTGGGGTGGGTTATTCGTTTCTGTTCATGCGCGCCGATGGCGTTCAGTTGCAAAAAATCACTGCGTTGATTGAGGCAGGAGTGATCAAACCGGTGGTTGATCGTACTTTTCCGTTCGATCAGATAGCTGACGCCTTGCACTACGTTGAACAAGGTCGGGCCAAGGGCAAGGTTGCCATCGCGGCCAACCTCAAAAGCCCCTCACCCTAGCCCTCTCCCGGAGGGAGAAGGAACTGACCGAGTTGTTTGATCGAGTGATTCCAACCTGCAATACCGAGGTGAACACAAGTTCTGAAAAGCCACCAATCGGCTCCCTCTCCCCGGGGAGAGGGCTGGGGTGAGGGGTGAATTCACTGCGGTGTTCGGGCATGCGCGTTACAACTGCAAGCCCGACTCGCCATCCCCGCTGAAACGTCGAGAAACCCCTCTCGCCTTGCATTTTGCCCATCCTGCACCACGCTTGATTCACAGAAGTGCACGTTTTCATGGCAAAACTGCGGTTAACTGAATGGTTAGTTACCGCTATAATCCCGCGCTTCATTCAAACGGGACTTTCAATGTGAACCACAGTCAACGCGTCTCAGGCGTTTCAACGTTCATTCTGGTCGGCCTTGGCGTGATCATCGCCCTGCTCGGTCTGGCGCTCGCGGCCGGCGGTGTGAAGCTGGTCAGCCTGGGCGGTTCCTGGTACTTCCTGGTCGGCGGTCTGGCGATGACCGTTTCCGGTGTGCTGATCGCACTGAAGAAAACTGCAGGCGCCTGGCTGTTCGCCGCATTTCTCGTGGCCACCGCGATCTGGGCCTTGGCTGACGCCGGGCTGGTGTTCTGGCCGGTGTTCTCGCGGCTGTTCATGTTCAGCGCCATCGGTATGGTCGTCGCTCTGGTCTACCCGCTGCTGGCGCGCGCCAATGGCCGCGTGGCCGGTCGTGGTGCGTATGCCGTGGCCGCTGTGCTGGCGGTCGGTGTGGCCGTTGCGGCGGGCAACATGTTCGTCGCCCACCCAACCGTTGCCGCCACTGGCACTGGCCCGGGCCTGACTCCGGTCGAGCCGGCCAAGGCGCAGAAAGACTGGGCGCACTACGGCAACACCGAAGGTGGCAGCCGCTTCGCCGCGCTCGATCAGATCAACCGCAACAACGTCGACAAATTGAAAGTCGCGTGGACCTACCACACCGGTGACGTCGCCGAGAGCGATGGCAACGGCGCCGAAGACCAGCTCACCCCGCTGCAGGTCGGCAACAAAGTCTTCATCTGCACCCCGCACAACAACCTGATCGCGCTGGACGCCGACACCGGCAAGGAAATCTGGAAAAACCAGATCAACGCCCAGTCGAAAGTCTGGCAGCGCTGCCGTGGCATGGCGTATTTCGATCGCACCGCTACCATCGCGCAGCCAGCCAATTCGCCGATCATCGAAGCCAAACCCGAGCCGGCCGCCAACTGCCAGCGTCGTCTGCTGACCAACACCATCGATGCCCGCCTGATCGCGGTCGATGCTGACACTGGCGAGTTCTGCCAGGGTTTCGGCAACAACGGTCAGGTCGATCTGAAGGCCGGTCTGGGTGATGTGCCGGACAGCTACTATCAGTTGTCGTCCGCGCCATTGATGGCCGGCACCACCGTGGTGGTTGGCGGTCGTGTTGCCGACAACGTGCAAAGCGACATGCCGGGCGGCGTGATTCGCGGTTTTGACGTGATCACCGGCGCCATGCGCTGGGCGTTCGACCCGGGCAACCCGCAGGATCGCAACGCGCCGGCCGACGGCAAAACCTACGTGCGCAGCACGCCGAACAGCTGGGCGCCGATGTCCTACGACGCGGCGACCAACACGGTGTTCCTGCCGATGGGCAGCTCGTCCACCGACATCTATGGTGTCGAGCGTAGCGAACTGGACCACAAGTACGGCGCCTCGATCCTCGCGCTGGACGCCAGCACCGGTGAAGAACGCTGGGTGTTCCAGACCGTGCACAACGATCTGTGGGACTTCGACCTGCCGATGCAGCCGAGCCTGATCGACTTCGACAAGGACGGTCAAAGCGTTCCGGCGCTGGTCATCGGTACCAAGGCCGGACAGATTTATGTTCTCGACCGCGCCACCGGCAAGCCGCTGACCGAAGTCAAGGAAGTACCGGTGAAAGCCGCGAACATCCCTAACGAGCCGTACTCGCCGACTCAGCCGAAATCCGTGGGCATGCCGCAGATCGGCGCGCAGCACCTGACCGAATCGGACATGTGGGGCGCCACGCCGTACGATCAGTTGCTCTGCCGCATCGACTTCAAGAGCATGCGCTACGACGGTCTGTACACCGCACCGGGTACCGACAAATCGCTGAGTTTCCCGGGTTCGCTGGGCGGCATGAACTGGGGCAGCATCTCCACTGACCCGGTGCACGGCTTCATCTTCGTCAACGACATGCGCCTGGGTCTGTGGATCCAGATGATCCCGTCGCAGAACAAAGGCCAAGCCGCTGGCGGTGGCGAAGCGCTGAACACCGGCATGGGCGCTGTTCCGCTCAAAGGCACGCCGTACGCAGTGAACAAGAACCGCTTCCTGTCGGTGGCCGGCATTCCGTGCCAGGCGCCGCCGTTCGGCACTTTGACCGCGATCGACATGAAGACCCAGAAAGTCGCATGGCAGGTTCCGGTCGGCACCGTTGAAGACACCGGTCCCCTGGGCATCCGCATGCACCTGCCGATCAAGATCGGTCTGCCAACCCTCGGCGGCACCTTGTCGACCCAGGGCGGCCTGATCTTCATTGCCGGCACCCAGGATTTCTACCTGCGCGCCTTCAACAGCGGCAACGGTGAAGAAGTCTGGAAAGCCCGTCTGCCGGTCGGCAGCCAGGGCGGCCCGATGACGTACGTTTCGCCGAAGACCGGCAAGCAGTACATCGTCGTCACCGCTGGCGGCGCACGCCAGTCGACCGATCGTGGCGATTACGTGATGGCTTACGCCCTGCCGTAACTCGCTGCCGCACCACCAACCTCCTCCAAGCGCGCGGTGCCCCAAAGCACCGCGTCGCCGTTTTATTGCGTTAAAGATTTCAGCAGGAAGGATTCACATGTCATCGGCTGTTCGCTTTTCTCGTACCAAGCTTTCCACTGGCCTGTTGCTGGGCCTGAGCTGCACCACCGCCCTCCCCGCGCTGGCCGCCAGCGATTCCGATCTGCTGACCCGCAGCACCCTCACCGGTGACTGGGGTGGCTTGCGTCATCAACTCGATGAAGACGGCATCAAGTTCACTGGCGATTACAGCGGCGAAACCGCTTACGACGCCGACGGCGGCCTGCACCGTTCGGCGCGCTACTCGCAGAACATCAAGCTCGGCGTGCAGTTTGATCTGAGCAAACTCTACGGCGTCGACAACGCCGGCAAAGTGCAACTGACCATCAATGACCGTCGCGGCAACAGCGCTTCGGAAGATCTGGTCGGCAACCGCCTGCCGATTCAGGAAAACTACGGCGGCCTGTACACGCGCCTGACTGAACTGAGTTACGAGCGCAGCCTGTTCACCCCGGCGCTGAACGTGAAGCTCGGCTACATGGCCATGGGCAACGACCTCGGCGGTCTCGACAGCGGCATTCTGTGCAACTTCATGAACGCCGGCTTCTGCGGTCACCCGCTGAACATGTCCGGCGGCAGCGGCTGGACCAACTACCCCAACGCGCGTCTGGGCGTGCGGGTCAAATACGACCTGTCGCCGTCCTGGCAGTTGCGTGTGGCGGCGTTTAACGTCGATCCAGAAAGCAACGGCAATTCCAGCCGAGCCTGGCATCTGGGGCCGAAGCACACCACTGGCACCGTCGTGCCGATCGAGCTGGTGTACAAGCACGCCGGCGAGCTGCCGGGCGAGTACAAGCTCGGCTATTACTACGACAGCTCCGACGTCAAACGCATTGGCAGCGACGATGAAGTGTCCGGTCGTGGCGGACATTATTTGTTGATCGATCAGGCCGTATGGCGTTCGCCGACCTCCGAAGGCCGCAGCCTGCATGCTTTCGGTCAGTATTCGGCGGCCAGTGAAGCCGCCTCGCCGTTCAGCAAGTGGTACGGCACCGGCGTGGTTTTGTACAAACCGTTCGAAGGCCGTCCGCGTGACACCCTGGCGCTGGGTTATGGCCGCGCCGTGCCGAACCCGCGCAGCCGCGATGTGCAGCAGGATGCCGCGCTGGCCAATGGTGCTGCGTTCCCGCATCTCGATAGCGCCGAGCAGTTGATCGAGCTGGGTTACGGCTACCAGGCCACCCCATGGCTGACCCTGCGCCCGAACCTGCAATACATCATCGAACCGGGGGCGTTTTCCGGGCAGGACATCGATAATGCGCTGGTGGTGGGTTTGCAGGTGAAGGCTGCGCTTTAAGCCTTGTGGTGAAAGGGCTGCCGTCATCGCGAGCAGGCTCACTCCTACAGGATTGGCGGCGTGCGCAAAATCCCTGCAAAACACAAAACCACTGTGGGAGCGAGCCTGCTCGCGAAAGCGCCGGGTCAGGCGACTGCGATGTTGAATGTAGCGCCGCCTTCGCGAGCAGGCTCGCTCCCACAGGGGGTTTGGGTCAGGTCGGAGAGTTGGATTCGCCGCTGCCGTAGCGGGATACAGAGGATTTGCGGCGGGCAGGAAATTAATTCCAGCCCACCGGTGAATTATTTCGTGTCCGCATGTATCTGAGCCAGAAGAGCCGGCGCCATCATGGAGATGGCATCGCAGCGGTAATCTGGATCAGCGAGCGGGAACAGCGCAATGAAATCACGCAAGAACACCGTCAAACCGATCGGTTTGAAAGACATCACCATTGTCGACGACGCCAAGATGCGCAAGGCGATCACCGCCGCCGCACTGGGCAACGCCATGGAATGGTTCGACTTCGGCGTCTACGGCTTTGTCGCCTATGTGCTCGGCAAGGTCTTCTTCCCCGGCGCCGATCCCGGCGTGCAAATGATCGCCGCGCTGGCGACCTTCTCCGTGCCCTTCCTCATCCGTCCGCTTGGCGGTTTGTTTTTCGGTGCGCTGGGCGACAAATACGGACGGCAGAAAGTCCTCGCCGCGACCATCGTCATCATGTCCCTGAGCACCTTCGCCATCGGCCTGATTCCGTCCTATGCCTCGATCGGCATCTGGGCGCCGATCCTGCTGTTGCTGGCGAAAATGGCCCAAGGTTTCTCGGTCGGTGGCGAATACACCGGCGCCTCGATCTTCGTCGCTGAATACGCGCCCGACCGTAAGCGCGGCTTCCTCGGTAGTTGGCTGGATTTCGGCTCGATCGCCGGTTTCGTCTTCGGCGCCGGCGTCGTGGTGCTGATTTCAACCATTCTCGGTGAACAGCGCTTCGAAGAATGGGGCTGGCGGATTCCGTTCTTCCTCGCCCTGCCGCTGGGCATGATCGGCCTGTATCTGCGCCACGCCCTGGAAGAAACCCCGGCGTTCCAGCAGCACGTGGAAAAACTCGAACAAGGCGACCGCGAAGGCCTCGCCGGCGGCCCGAAAGTGTCGTTCAAGGAAGTCGCAACCAAACACTGGCGCAGCCTGATGACCTGCATCGGCGTAGTGGCGGCGACCAACGTCACCTATTACATGCTGCTCACCTACATGCCGAGCTACCTGACGCACAACCTGCACTACAGCGAAAACCACGGTGTGCTGATCATCATCGCGATCATGGTCGGCATGCTCTTCGTGCAGCCGCTGATCGGTTTCATCAGCGACAAGATCGGCCGCAAACCCTTCATCGTCGTCGGCAGCATTGGCCTGTTCATCTTCGCCATTCCGGCGTTCATGCTGATCAACAGCGGCAGCATCGGCCTGATCTTCTCCGGCCTGCTGATCCTCGCGGTGCTGCTCAACTTCTTCATCGGCGTGATGGCCTCGACCCTGCCGGCGATGTTCCCCACGCACATCCGCTACAGCGCGCTGGCCAGCGCCTTCAACGTTTCGGTGCTGATCGCCGGTCTGACCCCGACTGCCGTGGCCTGGCTGGTGGAAAGCACCAACGATCTGTACATGCCTGCGTATTACCTGATGGTCATCGCCGTGGTCGGTCTGGTCACTGGCGTGACCATGAAGGAAACCGCCAACAAGCCCTTGCGCGGCGCGGCCCCGGCGGCTTCCGACCTCGAAGAGGCCAAGGAGCTGTTGCAAGAACACCACGACAACATCGAGCAGAAAATCGAAGACATCGATGCCGAAATCGCCGCGCTGGAAGCCAAGCGCAAGGAACTGGCGCTCCAGCATCCGCGCATCGATTGATCAGTGCGGCGTCGGCAATCGGTCCGACGCCACGCCGAGCTTGAGCTAGCCTTGAAACCGGATTGCATGCCATTCAAGGAGTTCACATGTTCAAGCTGATCAAAAGTTCGGTCGCTGGTGGATTGCTCTTCGCCAGCCTCCAGGCCGAAGCCGGCGGCATCATGATTTACGAGGCCGGCCACGAAGGCACCGGGCTGGCCAACGCCGGCTCTGCGGTCATGGCCAGCGACCCGAGCATTCTGATGACCAACCCGGCGGGCATCAGCCAACTGGCCGGCACGCAGATCAACTTCAACGCGCAGTTGATCCTCGGCGACGTCAGCTTCTCCCGCGACAACGCCAATACCTTCGGCGGCAACGAAGGTGGCAACGCCTTGAAGTACCTGCCCGGCTCCAGCTTCTTCATCAGCCATCAACTCGATGAGCGCTCCTCGATCGGCTTCGGCATGTACGGCAATTTCGGTCTGGCGCTGGACTACGACGATGACTGGGCCGGGCGCTATTTCGCTCAGGAGTCGGCCATTATCGGTGTGTCATTCCAGCCCACCTATGCCTACAAGATCACCGACGACCTGTCCGTCGGCCTCGGCCCGCGCTTCATGCTTGGCTACTTCCGCACCGAAGTGGCGGTCAACAATAACGTGCTCGGTCTGGGCAACGCCGAGGATGGTCAGTTGCGTTACAAGGACACCGACTGGGGCACGGGCGCCAACGTCGGCGTGCTCTACAACCTCAACGAGCGCACGAAGCTCGGGCTGGCCTGGACCAGCAAGATCAAGCTCAAATTCGAAGACAAACCGGAGCTGAAGAAAATCACCAATCCGCTGCTGCGTCTGGCGCTCAACCGTCTCGACGCCGATCAGCTGAACGTCGACATGAACGTGCCGCAGACCGTCACCACCAGCGTGTCCTACCAACTCGATCCGCAGTGGACGCTGCTCGGCAGCCTCGGCTGGCAGGACTGGAGCGATTTCGGCAAGGTCGGCGTGGAAGTCGATACCGGCCTGGGCTCGACTTCCAGAACGGCGCAGCGGCAATACAAGGACACCTGGCATGCCTCGATCGGCGCGCAGCACCAGATCAACCCGAAACTGCGCTGGAACGTCGGCCTCGGTTACGACTCCTCGGCAGTGGACGACAAGGATCGCACGGTCGACAACCCTATGAACGAAGCGTGGCGCCTGGCGACCGGGGTCAGCTATGCGTTGCAGGAAGATGTCGACGTGCACATGAGCTACACGCTGATCTACCTCGGCGACATGGACGTGCAACAGACCAAAGCACGCTCCGGCGGCTCGGTCTCCGGCGAATACAAAAACGCCGCCCTGCATGTGCTGGGCGGCGGCATGGTCTGGCGTTTCTAGGGATCACTCATCCTTCGGTGCCTGCGCCGGGGCGGTGAACCGCTGCTCCGGCGGCACGCGTTTTTCCTGCTGCGGATCGCCCAGGTAATGCGGCGACATGATCTGCACGCCATATTCGTTGAACACGTCCTGAATATTGGCGTGGAGCATGCTCAGCAACACCGCACGCGGGCGCGGCTGGCTGGGGATGGCCTGGGCCACCAGGCGATACTCGGGATAGAAGTCCGACAGCGCGGTCTGGAACACCTGCGCCGGCGGTTCTTCGAGCACGCCCGGCGTGCGTTTGGCCGCCTCCAGCAACATCGCTTCGACCTGACGCCACGGCGTGTCGTAGCCGATGGTCACCACCGTGTCGACCACGTAGCCCGGGCCTTGCACGGTGCGCGAGTAGTTCTTGGTCACGGTGCCGGTGATCATCGAGTTGGGCAGCGTCAGCACTTCACCGAGGCCGGTGCGAATCCGCGTGGTGAACATGCCCAGCTCGGTGACGGTGCCTTCGTACTCGCCGATCCTGACAAACTCGCCGGGGCGCAAAGTCCGCGTGTAGGTCAGGATCAACCCGGCCGCCGCTTGCCCGACGACGCTGGTGGCGCCAAGGGAAATCATCAGGCCGATCAGCACCGACAAGCCTTTGAACGCATCGGTCCCGGCGCCGGGCAGATAGGGATAAGCCATCGCCAGCGCAAACAGCCAGACTGCCAGCGCGGTCAGGCGTTGCGTCGGTTGCAGGGTTTCATGGTTGAGCCAGCTGAACGTCCCCGGCGCGGCCATCCGGCGCAGGATGCGTCGGGTAAATGCGGTCACGCCCCGGGCGATAAAGAAAATCGCCAGCGCCACGCCCAGCCCCGGTATCGCATCGACGATGCCCTGTAACAGATAACCGGCCAGTTCCACCAGATAGTTGTTGAGGCTTTCGCCCCACGGCCGCGTATACGGGAAGCGTGACAGGACAAAACCCAGCCATTCGTAGGACAGCAGCAGGATCAGCAACCAACGCAGGAACAACAGACAGCGGCTGACCAACGGGTAGAGAAAATTCGAGTCGATCAGTTGCACCCGCCCGACCTTCAGCGCCTTGGTGTGGCGATCCATCAGCGCCGGCAGTTTCGCCAACAGCTTGTGGCGCAGCCATGACAGGCACCAGAGCAGCGCCAGATAGATCAGCGTGGCCACCGCCGCCAGCGCCAGCGAACGCACAATCATCTGCACGTTACGCGCCTCACGGGTCTCGTTGACCACCTGGCGCAGTTTTTCCGCTGCGCCTTCGGCGGCTTCCTGCACCGAGGAATAGGCCAGGCTGTCGACGTCTTTCGGTGCAACGATAAACGCACGGGTATTGCCGATCAGCACCATGTAACTGTTCTGGATCGAATCAGTGCTGATTTCCAGCTCAGGGTCTTCCTCCAGCGCTTCACTGATCACCCGCTTCGCCCGCTTCACCCGTGAGGCCGGCGCCTCGCCGAGGATGGTCGCGCGAAACAGCATGATGCTGCGGTTGGCCACTTTCAGTTCTACCGCTTCGTCCGTTGCTGTCGTGGTGTCTTCCAGTGCCTGGCCGAGCCCGGACCACAGTGTTGCAGCCAGCAGCATCGCCAGCACCATCAGCCTGTTACGCATGCGCCGTTCCTTATGGCTGATTGTCGTGAGAGGTTTCGTCCAGCACTTCGCTGACGTCGGCCGGTTGATAAACCCAGCCGATGAACAATTCATAACCGACCGCCAGGATCACCGGCCCGGTGAACAGGCCGATGATGCCGCTGGTGACCATGCCGCCCAGCGCGCCGATCAGCACCACCGGCATCGGCACGGCAACGCCACGGCCGAGCAACATCGGTTTGAGCACGTTGTCGGAAAGCCCGGCGATCACCATCCACACGGCGAAAATGATCGTGCCGGCACCGACGCCGTCATGGGCAAAAACGAACACCACCACCGGCACGGTAACCAACAGCACCGGCAGTTGCATGATGCCCAGCAGCAACACCATCAACGCCAGCACGCCGGCAGCGGGCACGCCCATGATCACCAGTGCCACACCGATCAGGATCATCTGGATAAAGGCGATACCGACCACGCCCTGCGCCACCGCGCGAATGGTCGAGGTGCACAACTGCGCGATCTGCGGGCCACGCACCGGGCCGGAAATCCGCGTGGTGATCGCCACCGCTGTGCGATGGCCGCGTTCGCCGTGGGTCATGATCAGTCCAGCGACAATCAGTGCAACGACAAACACCACGATGCCTGCGCCGACGCCGGCGGCCTGATGCAACAGCACCCGCCCCCAACTGGTCAGGTGCGGCGCCAGTTCCTTGAACACCCAGCTCAGGTCCTGCGAAGCGTGCATCCAGATGCCATACAACGGCGCGCCGATCAGCGGCCAGTCGGCGACATTGGCGGGTGGCGGCGGAATCTCGAACTGCCCCGCTTCCACAGTTTGCATGCCCACCTTCACCGAATCGGCCACGGATGCGCCGAGCAGGCTCAGCGGCACCATCAGGATCACCAGCCCCAGCAATACCAGCACAATCGCCGCCCAACCGTAACGGTTGCCGAGTTTTGCGCCGAGTTTCTGGTTCAGCGGGTACAGCGTGACTGCGAGGATCAACGCCCACAGCATCACATTGAGAAACGGATGGAAAATGTCGTAGCAGAACAGCACCAGGGTCGCGATCAACCCGGCGCGGATCAGCACGTCGAGCAAGGCTTTGGAACTGTTGAAGGCAATCAGCGGCTTTTCTTCCATGGCAACATTCCTGAGCGGTGCAGCATTCGGGATGCGCTGAGCCTAGAACATGTTCGGCCGGTCTTCCTGCGGGGCGCGGCATTATCGCTTTACGCAACACGGTGTGGGAGCGAGCCTGCTCGCGAAAGCGCAAGGTCAGGCAGCACGGATGCTCAGGCCATCTACCAACAAAACCATCACCCCACCGATTACTCCGCCCGCCGCATGGTGTTAAATAGGCGCCAGTCCCGACCTTGTCGCTTCAAGCCGTGCCACGAG
>NZ_RAZO01000057.1:0-3045 GCF_004307535.1 Pseudomonas sp. Sample_9 | reverse complement strand
CATGGTGTTAAATAGGCGCCAGTCCCGACCTTGTCGCTTCAAGCCGTGCCACGAGAACCGCTATGAAAACCCCTGCCCAGAACATCCACGCTCAACAGGTGACCCCATGATCGAAGTCACCGAAGTCTCCATCGCCCAACTGCGCGCCGCCCTCGAATCCGGCCAGACCACTGCCGTGGAGCTGGTGCAGGCCTATCTGGCACGCATTGATGCCTACGATGGCGCCGACACCCCGACGGCACTCAACGCCATCGTCGTGCGCAACCCCGAAGCACTGAACGAAGCCCGCGCCTCCGATGCCCGCCGTGCCAAAGGTGAAACCCTCGGCCCGCTCGATGGCATCCCCTACACCGCCAAAGACAGCTATCTGGTCAAGGGCCTGACCGCCGCTTCCGGCAGTCCGGCGTTCGCCGATCTGGTCGCCCATCGCGACGCCTTCACCATCGAGCGCCTGCGCGCTGCCGGGGCGATCTGCCTGGGCAAGACCAACATGCCGCCGATGGCCAATGGTGGCATGCAACGCGGCGTCTATGGCCGCGCTGAAAGCCCGTACAATGCCGCTTACCTCACCGCCCCGTTCGCCTCCGGCTCGTCCAACGGCGCCGGCACCGCGACCGCTGCGAGTTTCGCTGCGTTCGGTCTGGCCGAGGAAACCTGGTCGAGCGGTCGCGGCCCTGCGTCGAACAACGGCCTGTGCGCCTACACCCCGTCGCGCGGCGTAATCTCGGTGCGCGGCAACTGGCCGTTGACCCCGACCATGGACGTCGTCGTGCCGTTCGCGCGGACCATGGCCGACCTCCTCGAAGTGCTCGACGTGGTCGTTGCCGAAGATACCGACACCCGTGGCGACCTCTGGCGCTTGCAGCCGTGGGTGCCGATCCCGCGTGTCAGCGAAGTGCGCCCGGCTGCGTACAGCGAACTGGCCGCCGACGCCAAAGCCCTGGCCGGCAAACGCTTCGCCATCCCGCGTATGTACATCAACGCCGACCCGGACGCCGGCACCAGCGAAGCCCCCGGCATTGGCGGCCCGACCGGTCAGCGCATCAACACCCGCGCGTCCGTGATCGATTTGTGGAAACAGGCGCGTCAGGCCTTGGAAGCCGCTGGCGCTGAAGTCGTCGAAACCGACTTTCCGCTAGTCTCCAACTGCGAAGGCGACCGCCCTGGCGCGCCAACCGTGTTCACCCGTGGGCTGGTGTCGAAAGAATTCCTCCACCATGAACTGTGGGATCTGACTGCCTGGGCATTCGACGACTTCCTGCAAGCCAATGGCGACCCGAAACTCAATCGTCTGGTTGACGTCGACGGGCCGAAGATCTTCCCGCACGACCCGGGCACCCTGCCCAACCGCGAAGGCGATCTGGCCGCCGGCATGGACGAATACGTGCGCATGGCCGAGCGCGGCATCACGCCGTGGAATGAAATCCCAACCGTGCCTGATGGCTTGCGTGGTCTGGAGCAGACCCGACGCATCGACCTCGAAGACTGGATGGACAGCCTCGGCCTCGACGCAGTGCTGTTCCCCACCGTCGCCGACGTCGGCCCGGCGGATGCTGATGTCAATCCTGCTTCGGCCGACATCGCCTGGAGCAACGGCGTCTGGGTGGCCAACGGCAACCTCGCGATCCGCCACCTCGGCGTACCGACCGTCACCGTGCCCATGGGCGTGATGGCCGACATCGGCATGCCCGTCGGCCTGACCTTCGCCGGCCGCGCCTACGACGACTCGAACCTGCTGCGCTTCGCCGCCGCCTTCGAATCCACCGGCAGCAAACGCCAGATCCCACCGCGTACACCGCCGCTGGCTTAATGCACTGTGTCAGCTCCCACAAATACTGTGGGAGCTGGCTTGCCAGCGATGGGGGCCTGACAGCCGCCACATTTCCACCTGACTATCCCACAGGGTTTGGTGTAAGGGCTGCCAACTCAGCACACCGGCCCAATCCTTGCCAGGCCAATCCGCCGATCATCAGCGCCATTCAAATCGCCACCGGCCCTGACCATGATCAACCGCGCCCCCTCCCGCCTCACTCTGCTCGCCATGCTTTGCGGTCTGACCGGCACCGCCCATGCCAGCGGCTTTTTCGACGACGCCAAAAGCGATGTCCTGCTACGCAACTTCTACCTGAGCAACGACTACCGCTCGCCCACGCCCTCCGGAAAAAACTACAAACAGGAATGGGCACTGGGCTTTATCGGCAACTTCTCATCCGGGTTCACCGAGGGCACAGTCGGTTTCGGCATCGACGCCCACGCTTTCGCCGGCCTGAAACTCGACGGCGGCAAGGGCCATTCCGGCACCGGCCTGCTACCAGTCGACAGCGATGGCCGCAGCGAACACGGCTATTCCAGCGCGGGCGGTGCGTTCAAGCTGAAGGTCTCGCGCACCACTTTTGCCTTCGGCGAAATGACCGTAGAAACCCCGGTCTTCGACACCTCCGACAAACGCCTGCAACCGGAATACGCCACAGGCTTTTTGCTCAACAGCGCCGAGCTCGACAACATCAATCTGGTCGCCGGGCATTTCACTGCATTCAAGAACCAGGACAGCTCCTCCGGCAAAGGCGATTTCTACGGCTACGGCGCCAACACCGAAGCGGGTGGCATCAGCTTCGTCGGTGCCGATCTGTTCAGCTCAAGCCCGATCGGCGGCGCACTCTACGCCTCAGAACTGAGCGACACCTGGCACCAGTATTACGGCAACCTGCACTTCAAACAGTCCGGCATTCTGCTCGACGCCAACCTCTACCATACCCGCGACACCGGCCGCGCCCTGGCCGGCGAGATCGACAACACCGCCCTTAGCCTCTCCGGCAAATACAGCTTCGGCCCACACGCGGTGATGCTTGGCTGGCAGCGGATCAATGGCGACACGCCGTTCGATTTCGTCGGCGGCGACTCGATCTACCTCGCCAACTCGATCAAATACGCCGACTTCAACGGCGCCAACGAACGCTCCTGGCAAGCCCGCTACGACCTCGACCTCGGCGCCTTCGGCATCCCCGGCCTGAACTTCATGACCCGCTACGTCAGCGGCAGCCACAT
>NZ_RAZO01000394.1:20584-23583 GCF_004307535.1 Pseudomonas sp. Sample_9 | reverse complement strand
GACCCGAAACCTTCCTCAAGCCTGGCCGATACAACGGTCAGGCGCACACAAAACCAAAACCCAGTGACGCCGGACTGTCGCCCGCTATGGGCCAGTGCTCACGGCATGGATGCTCGTAGTTTCTTTCTTTCGAGAGTCCGACCATGTCCCTGCGTAACCTGAATATCGCGCCCCGTGCTTTCCTCGGTTTTGCCTTTATCGCCTTGCTGGTGATTGTCCTCGGCGTGTTCGCCGTCAGCCGCATGACGGTCATTCGTCAAGCGTCGATCGACATGGACACCAACCAGTTGCCAAGCGTGACTCACCTCAGCGTGGTCACGGAAAACGTCCTGCGCATGCGCATTCTCTCGTTCCGTGTGCTGGTCAATCGCGAACCGGTCAGCCTGCAAGAGGCAGAAACCCGCATCGCGGTGCTGGTCGACAAGGTGCGCAAAGCTCAGGCCAGCTACGCTGCGTTGCCGGCAGGTCCTGAAGAGCACGCAGTTTTCCAGACGTTTTCGACCACCCTCGATAACTATCTGCAAGCCCAGAACCGGATGCTTGAGCTGTCGCGCCAGGGCGATCTGGAAGCGATGCGTGCGTTGATCAACACGCGCATCAAGGAAGGCACCGATCAGATGGGCGAGCAGCTCAACAAGCTGATCGGCATGAATACCGCCGGGGCCAGAGCGGCGGCCACCAAGGCCGGTGAAAACTATGACAGCGCGATCACCGGGATCATCATCGTCGCCGTGATTGCGGCGCTGGCCACCGTGTTGCTCGCCTGGTTGCTGACCCGCAGCATCGTCACGCCGCTCAACCGCGCCGTGCTCGCTGCGCAAACCATTGCCAACGGCGACCTCAGCAAAGCCATTGAAGACGACGGCAAGGATGAACCGGCGCGCTTGCTCGAAGCCTTGGCGGCGATGCAGACCAACCTGCGCAAAACCATCGAGCAGATCGCTGGTTCCGCCACGCAACTGGGCGCCGCTGCCGAAGAACTCAGCGCCGTTACCGAAGAAGCCTCTCGTGGCTTGCAGCAGCAGAACAACGAAATCGAACAAGCCGCCACTGCCGTCAACGAGATGACCGCTGCGGTGGAAGAAGTGGCGCGCAATGCCGTGTCGACTTCAGAGGCGTCCAACCAGTCGACCCACGCCGCCCGCGAAGGTCGCGATCAGGTGGTGAAAACCGTCGACGCGATCCAGACCATGACTCACGACGTGCAGAACACCGCGCAGATGATCGAAGGCCTCGCCGCGCAAGGTCGTGACATCGGCAAGGTGCTGGACGTGATTCGGGCCATCGCCGAGCAGACCAACCTCTTGGCGCTCAACGCTGCAATTGAAGCGGCGCGTGCCGGCGAGGCTGGCCGTGGTTTTGCCGTGGTGGCTGACGAAGTGCGCGCCTTGGCCCATCGCACCGCGCAGTCGACTCAGGAGATCGAAAAAATGGTCGCCGGCATTCAAAACGGCACCGGTGAAGCGGTTTCGTCGATGCAGCAAAGCAACCAGCGCACCCAGTCCACGTTGGAAATGGCCCGCGCGGCCGGCGTGGCGCTGGAGCAGATCACGCAATCTATTCACCAGATCAACGAACGCAACCTGGTTATCGCCAGCGCTTCGGAAGAACAGGCGCAAGTCTCCCGCGAAGTCGATCGCAACCTGGTCAACATCCGCGACCTCGCCACGCAATCGGCCGCCGGCGCCAACCAGACCAGCGCCGCGACCCACGAACTGTCGCGGCTGGCGGTGGATTTGAACGCCATGGTGGCGCGTTTCGTGATTTGAGATACGGTGAAGGCTGGAAACCCGCGCTAACAGGAGACGTACATGCGCTATTCAGCCTTGACCCAACGAATCGCCGGGGAGGGTGCCGCTGCCTGGCAGATTCACGACCGAGCGCTGGAACTGCGCGCCGAGGGCGTTGATGTTTTGTTGTTGAGCGTCGGCGATCCGGATTTCGATACGCCGTTGCCGATCGTCCATGGCGCGATCGATAGCCTGTTGGCCGGCGATACCCATTACGCCGACGTGCGTGGTCGGTTCGAGCTGCGCAGGCTGATTGCCGAGCGTCATCGCCAGCGCAGTGGTCAGCGTGTTGATCCTGATCAGGTGATTGTCCTGCCCGGCGCGCAATGCGCGGTGTACTCGGTGGCGCAATGTCTGCTTGATCCGGGTGATGAGGTGATCGTCGCCGAGCCGATGTACGTCACCTACGAAGGTGTGTTTGGCGCCTGCGGTGCCAAGGTGATTGCGGTGCCGGTGCGCCCGGAAAACGGTTTTCGTGTCGACCCAGCGGATGTTGCGGCGCGTATCACCCCGAGAACCCGCGCCATGTTGCTCAACAGCCCGAACAATCCCAGCGGCGCCAGTTTGTCCTTGCTGATCTGGCAGGAACTGGCGGCGCTGTGCATTCGCCATGACCTGTGGCTGATCAGCGATGAGGTGTACAGCGAGCTGTTATATGAAGGCGAGCACATCAGCCCGGCGAGCCTGCCGGGCATGGCCGAGCGCACCGCGACGATCAACAGTCTGTCGAAATCCCATGCGATGACCGGTTGGCGCATCGGCTGGATGATCGGCCCGAAACCCTTGGCCGAGCATCTGGTGAATCTGTCGCTGAGCATGCTGTTCGGTCTGCCGGATTTCGTACAGAAGGCCGCGCAAGTGGCGCTGCAAAGCGATCTGCCGGAAGTCACGCAGATGCGCGAAGAATATCGGTTGCGTCGGGATCTGGTCTGCGAGCGGTTGCAGGGTTGCCCTGGATTGCAGCCGATTTGCCCGGATGGCGGCATGTTCGTGATGGTCGATGTGCGCCAGACCGGCCTCGGCGCTCAGGCGTTTGCCGAGCGCTTGCTGGAAGGTTACGGCGTGTCGGTGCTGGCCGGCGAAGCGTTCGGGCCGAGTGCGGCGGGGCACATTCGCATTGGGCTGGTGGTGGATCGGGTCAAACTGGCGGATGCCTGCGCGCGGATTGCCTTGTGTGCGATGCAGCTGTTGCAGGCGCGGAGTGCCTGA
>NZ_RAZO01000394.1:0-20484 GCF_004307535.1 Pseudomonas sp. Sample_9 | reverse complement strand
CTGCGCGCGGATTGCCTTGTGTGCGATGCAGCTGTTGCAGGCGCGGAGTGCCTGATGGATTTGCGTAGTTTGTAAAGGCCTCTTCGCGAGCAGGCTCGCTCCCACAGTGGAATGCATTCTGCTGTGGAAGCAGGCTTGCTCCCATTTTGAAATGCATTCTCTGTGGGAGCGAGCCTGCTCGCGAAGGCGGCTTTACTGGCGCCAGAGATCTCAGCTTTGCCACGCAGAGGCATTCACCAGATTCCCCGGCCGCTGTCCATTCAGCGCCGCCAACAGATTCTCCACCGCACACCGCGCCATTGCCTCACGCGTTTCATGGGTCGCCGAGCCCATGTGCGGCGTCGCCACCACATTGCTCAACTGCAACAACGGCGAATCATGATTCAACGGCTCGCGCTCGAACACATCCAGCCCCGCCGCGCGGATACGCTTGCTGCGCAACGCCTCGATCATCGCCGCCTCATCGACCACCTTGCCGCGTGAGATATTGATGAAGATGCTCTCCGGCCGCATCAGCGCAAATTGCTCGGCGCCGATCAAGCGTTCGGTCTGCGCCGTCAGAGGCAAGGTCAGGCAAATGAAGTCGGCCTGCTGGAGCAACTCTTCGAGGCTGCGATATTGCGCAGCGAACCGCTCCTCGACCGCCGGTTTGCGCGACTGGCTGTGGTAGATCACCGGCATGCCGAAACCGAAATGCCCACGTTGGGCCAAGGCCTCGCCGATGCGGCCCATGCCGATGATGCCCAGCGTCTTGCCATGCACATCGGTGCCGAAATGCGCCGGGCCGATGTTGCGGCTCCATTGCCCGCCACGGACCATGTTCGCCAGTTCGACTACACGGCGGGCGGCGGCGAGGATCAGGGCGAAACCGGTGTCGGCGGTGGTTTCGGTGAGCACATCCGGCGTGTTGGTCAGCAGGATCTTGCGCCGGCTCAGATACTCGATGTCGTAGTTGTCGACGCCCACCGAGACGCTGGCAATCGCCTCCAGCTGCGGCGCCAGATCGAGCAGCGCGGCATCGAGTTTCAGGCTGGCACCGAGCAAACCGTGGGCGCGGGGCAGGGCATCGCGCAGCTGCATGAGGCCATCGGCGTCGAGGCTTTCGATCAGCGTTACGTCAAATTGCTCTTGCAGGCGCGCCATCAGCGCGGGCGAAAGTTTCTTGTACAGCACGACCTGTTTTTTCATGGCAAAAGTCCTTTCAGGAATGCGCCGGCACACGCGGCGTGGCGGCGGCTTTGGCGACGACGCGATCACTGGCGCCGGGCTTGAGGAAAATCGTCAGCACCACCGACAACAGCAGTGCACCGCTCATCAACAGGTAGGAGGCGCCGGGCGAACCGGTGGAGCTGTTCAGATAACCGACCAGATACGAACCGCCGAACGAGCCGAGCGCGCCCATGCTGTTGATCAGCGCCATGGCGCCACCGGCAACGTTGGCCGGCAGGATCTCGGGAACGATGGCGAAGAACGGCCCATACGGCGCGTACATGCAGGCGCCGGCAATCACCAGCAGCGTGTACGACCACCAGAAATGTTCGGCGCCCAAGGCATACGAGCCATAGAACGCAATCGAGGCGATCAGCAGTGGCGGCCAGACAAAGCGTTTGCGCTTCTGCAATTTGTCCGAGCCCCACGACACCGCGAGCATGCCCAGCACTGCCGCCAGATATGGCAGCGCCGAGAGCCAGCCAGCCTCGATCATGTCCATTTGCGCGCCTGCCTTGAGGATCGATGGCAGCCACAAAACGAAACCGTAGACGCCGATGCTCCAGCAGAAAAACTGCAGCGCCAGGATGATCACCTTCGGCGAACGGAACGCCTCGGCGTAGTTCTTCACGGCTTTGATGCCGACCTGCTCTGCGGCGAGGGCGCTTTCCAGATCCTGCTTTTCCTGGTCATTGAGCCACTTCGCCTGAGCTGGTCGATCATCAGCCAGACGCCACCAGATAAAGGCCCAAAGCACCGCCGGCAGACCTTCAATGATGAACATCCAGCGCCAGCTGAAATGCTGTACCAGATAGCCCGAAACTACCGACATCCACAGCATGGTCACCGGATTGCCGAGGATCAGAAAGGTGTTGGCCCGCGAGCGTTCGGCACGGGTGAACCAATGGCACAGATACACCAGCATGGCCGGCATCACCGCCGCTTCGACCACGCCGAGCATGAAGCGAATGACGATCAGCCAATAGGCGTTGGATACCACGCCAGTCAGCGTGGCGAGCCCGCCCCAGAGAATCAGGCTGACGAAAATCAGCTTCTTCACGCTGTGTTTTTGCGCGTAGATCGCGCCGGGTACCTGGAAGAAAAAGTACCCAAGAAAGAACAGCGCACCGAGCAGCGAGGACAGGCCCGGGGTGATCATCAGGTCTTCGGCCATGCCCGACGCGGCGGCGAAGCCGTAGTTGGCGCGATCGAGATAGGCCAGGCTGTAAGTGATGAACACGATCGGCATGATGTACCACCAGCGGCGGGTGGCGAGGGTTGCGGTTTTCATCGGTGTGACTCCTGAGCTTGTTGTTTTTGTCGCAGCAGGTTCATTGATTTGCGGTGATCAGGCGGGCCTCTTCGCGAGCAGGCTCGCTCCCACATGTGAAATGCGTTCCCCTGTGGGAGCGAGCCTGCTCGCGAATTCAGCGGTCAACTCCAAGCGGGAAGGCAACCCCTCCATATCCCCGCGACTCTGCACCGCGCGACTGCCAATCCAGTTCGCTCGCTGCACGGCCTCGGCAAAACTCTGATGCTCGAGCAGGGCGCTGATCATCCCCACCGCAAAGCCATCACCGGCGCCCACGGTATCGACCACGTTGCTTACCGGCACGCCAGCGACAAAACCCTGATCCAGCTGCGTGCGGTAATAAGCGCCTTCAGGCCCGAGCTTGATCGCCACCGCCTCGGCACCTTGATCCAGGTAAAACGCAGCGATGTCCGCCGGGTCATCGAAACCGGTGAGCAAGCGGCCCTCGCTCAACCCCGGCAGCACCCAGTGGGCGAGGGCGGCGAGGCGGTTGATCTCGCGAATCATCTCGCTTTCGCTGGCCCACAGGCTTGGGCGCAGATTCGGGTCGAACGACACGCTGCGTCCGGCGGCGCGCATGCGGGTCATCAGTTCGACGGACATTTCCCGCGCCGAGGCGGAGAGCGCCGGTGGGATACCGGTGGCGTGCAAATGGCGGGCGCTGAGCAGGTTGTCGTTGATAGAGTGCGGCGACAAATGACTGGCCGCCGAACCACGGCGGAAGTATTCGACTTGCGGGTCGCTGCCATCGTCGTTGCGCGATTTGAACTGGAAGCCGGTCGGATGGGTTTTATCGACTTCAACGTGGCTGCAATCCAGACCTTCCTTGATCAGTGTCTCGACTACAAAGCGCCCGAGTGAATCGTTACCGACCCGGCTCAACCACGCGACGTTGAAACCCAAGCGCGACAAGCCGATCGCGACGTTGCTGTCGGCCCCGGCAATACGTTTATGAAACTGCTCGACCTTGGCCAGATCACCGGTCTGCTCGGCGACCAGCATTGCCATGGTTTCACCGAAAGAAAGAATATCGATCTCAGACATGGGCTGGCTCCAGGCGCGATTGACCGAGGCGGGCGAGGGCGGCGACGTGTTCGCGGGTCAGTTGCACCAGGTCATCGCCTTGCAGCGGGTATTCGGCGGCGCGCATAACGCCTTGGTCCATGTGCCGCAGCAGTTGTTCCCACAGATGCAGATCGCTGATGGCCGGCGGTACGGCGACCAGTTTGCCGTCGGCGCGGCGCGCCACGGCTTTGCAATGCACGTAACCGACATGACGCCCAAGCGCGCGGGCGGCGCTGGCGGCAGATTGGTCCTGCCAGTGCCAGTTACCGATGTCGAAAGTCATCTTGATCGGCAGGTTGTGCTGCTCGACGGCGGCGAAGAAACGCTGGAACGGCTCGATGCGCCCGCCATGTAAGGTTTGATCGTTCTCTACCAGCAGTTGCACCGGGCTGTGTTTGAGTCGCTCGGCCAGTGCCTGCAAATCAGAGTTGTCGGTGAAATAACCGAGCGACACCTTCAACCATTTCGAACCGAATGCCTGGGCCTGTTGCAGCGCGGTAATCAATTCGGGATTCGGCTGTGCTTGCCCGGCCAGCCACAGTTCGGTGGGTGAGGAATAGATGCTTTGCAGGCCCTGCGCCTGGGTGGCGTGCGCCAGTTGCGCCGGGTCTTCGCGGGTAAGCAGTTCTTCGCGCCACTCGATGCGATTGGCGCCGGAGGCCGCGAGGATCTCGATAAAAGAATCCTGCCCACGCTGGCGCACAAGCTCGGCACCGTAGCTGGACAGACTGATGGAAACGGCTGGTTTATTCATTGTTATTGACCTCTGAAACCGGTTTCATTTTTGTTCAAAAAAATATCAAGTAGTTCTGCAGTGTTCTTCTGCAGGCCTTCGCGAGCAGGCTCGCTCCCACAATGGAATGGGATCAACCTGTGGGAGCGAGCTTGCTCGCGAAGGCGTCAGATCAGACTCCGCCAACCTCACGGGTCGACCCACGCTCAACCAGCGCCGGCGCAAAATCCAGCACCCGCGCCATCTCATCATCTCCGCGCAAGCGCTTGAGCAGACACTCAAACGCCCGCGCGCCTATCTCTTGCGTCGGCTGTGCCAGCGCGGTGATCCCGCTGCCTACCAGCGGATACCAATCCAGATCATCCAGGGCAATCAACCCGACATCCTCGAACAAGTGCACACCGAGTGCGCGTAACGCGTGAGTCGCCGCAAGCGCCGCGACACCATTGGCGCAAAACAGCGCTTTCGGGCCATCACCGGGTGTGTTTAAAAAGGTTTGAAGTCGCGCGTTCAGATCATCACCGGTTTCCAGCACCGCGCCAGTCAGAGTCGTGCGCTGAGCAATCTGCGCCTGAAAACTGCTGACCCGCTCGATCCGCGAGCTGGTGCCGTCATACGGTTCAGTCACCAGCAAAAGATCTCGATATCCGCGTTGCTCGAGATGCGCGAGCGCCATTTCCACTGCTTGCGAGTTGTGCAACCCGACCATGTCGCTGTCGAGCCCGTCGACCTTGCGATCCACCAGCACCAGCGGCATCTCGCGGCGCAACTCGTGCAACTCGTCTCGATGATGGCCCAGCGTGTTCACGATCAGCCCTTCGATGTTGTAAGAGCGCAACAGCGCCAGATGCTGGCGCTCCTGCTCGTCATCGCGGTCGGTGTTGCACACCACCAGGCTGTAGCCGTACGCCCGGCATGCGGTTTCCACCCCGTGCATCACGGCAATCGAATAGGGGTTACGGATATCGGCGACAAGCATGCCGATCAGGCGTGTGCGCCCGCGCTTCAGGCCGCGAGCCATCTGGTTGGGGCGGTAGCCGAGTTCGCTGATGGCCAACTCGATGCGCAGGGCAATGGCGTCGGAGAGCAGGGCGCGATCATCGCCGATGAAGCGCGAGACACTGGCCTTGGACACCCCAGCGCGTTCGGCGACGTCGAGCATGGTCACGCGGCTGCGCTGGGCGGCGGAGAAGTCGTTCATTGCGGACCTTTTTGTTATTGGGGTAGCGCTGAAACCGGTTTCAGTGAACGACAGTGATGTGATTTCGTCAAGCGCAGGATCAACAGCAATCCTGAGTTGACCCGACGAACGGTGCAAATACCTGTCAGATATGACAGTAGGCAAACATCGCGCGGAGCCTTCTAATCCTTACACACCGATATTCACTATTTAGAGCAATTATCTGGCTTGTAAGGACTTCGCTATGTCGATGCATCGCAAGAGTGATAACGCTGGCATATTACTGGCTGATCCTCCGACCGTAGATGGTGTCCCGGACAGTGATCCTGATGGACGGTTACCCGCAGAAGTATTGCTCAACGGTGGTGTGGCAAGAGTGCCTCGATGGCCAATCTATGCCGATGCTCCCGAAAAGACCGATTTGCTGGAAGTGTTCTGGAGGCCAGATGGTGGCGTCGCAGTCCGGATTTACCACGACCCCAAAGTAGGACCAATTACTGAAACCGAGTTTATGATCCCGCTCGATAAGGGGCTGTTTCAGAATGATGGAGTTGCCTTCCTTTATTATCGGGTGTCGCCTCAGCCATTTGGTAACCCATTAACCTCCGAAGAAAAGAGGTTAACGATTGATCACAGCGTTATTCCACTGCCGATTCTGTTGAGTCCGAGCTTTACGGGTGTGGATTTTTACGGTTATTTGAACTGCGCTACCAAAAAACCGATATGGGAAGGTGTGTATGTGAAAGTGCCTTTCCAGAACTTTAGAGAAAACGACGTTTGTGAACTTTCTTGGCGAGGTTTTTCCGAGCTTACTAATAGTGAAGAATTCTATGTAGAGGGTTCGGCGGGAGAGTTGAGTCATACTATGAGTCTTGCTGAGGCAGGAAACAGGGACGGGTTTGAATTGCCATCTATTCCGTTTTCCCCGTATTTGGAGCAGCTGATTGATAAATGCTCTATCACCGCGCGATATAGAGTCAAAAGGGATGGGCGTTATATTGGTCAATCCAGGGATGAGTTGGCAAAAATCGACCGTATAATACCGGGTGAAGATATTCCCTGTGGGCCGGTTTGAAGAAAAATATTAATTCGCTCTGAAATTGAATATTGGTTGTATCAATGTTCGTGCGAGGTTGTGGTGTTGCGTAAACGTTGAATTCTCATCTGTGAGAATTTGGGTAATGGGCGAGGAGAAAATCAGATGAATGCTAAGCAAGAGCTTTCCGAAGTTGATCGGTTGGCAGTCGAGAGCAGAATGAATGTGCCTTTGGCCGGCCCGCCGCCTGTGGTGGACGACATCATTAGCCCCGCGGACCGACGTGTATATGCAAACAAACTCTTGCCGGGTGCAAAACTCCCAGTAAAGTTGCCAAGATGGCCTATCGATATGCCTAACGACAAAGTGGTGACGCGCATTCGCCAAGCAGGCACTACGGCATGGACAATCGTTAACTCTTTCGACGCTGAAGCTGTTGATGGAAGACCTTCAGAGTATGAAATTTCCATTGACTCGGATCTGTTGTTGGAGGTCAATCCGCCCGAAACACCGACCACGTGGGAACTTCAATACCGTGTAGAACCGCAACCGGCCGGTAATCCATATTCCTCAGATATTACAACAATCATCATTGACAGGCGTGCGCCTTATCAAGCCGTGCCGGGTGGCGCGAAAGCTCGTCCGACAATTGGCAGGCTGCCTATCCTATCGCCTGGCAATCTGATCGACGAAGATTTTATCGAGCGCAACTCACCAAACGCTGTTATTAATTTTACCCATAACTATCAAAATCCTTTGCCGGGTGACATTCTGCGTTTTTGGATAAGCAGGGTCTATTCTGCAAGTAATACGGAGGAACCGATTTATGAGGGGCCTGCGGCAGCACTTATTAATGTCAGTATCAACAAGTTCAGGTTGCTTGACCCTCTGGCTGTCTATGCGTACTACACGATTACTGATGAAGTGGGGAATGTCAGTAATTTGTCGTTCGCCGCCGGAGTGAAAGTACTGTTTGCGCCACTGCCAGTGCTTGAAACGCCTATTGTTGATCTGGCGGAAACTGATAAGTTGATTGATCTTAAAGATTCAGCCAATACCACCGTAAAGTTGAGGAGAGTAGATAATATACTGGATGATGATGAAGTCAGAGTAGAGTGGGGCGGCCAAAACCTTGGCGAGTTTGCATTCGGGACTAACGACCCATTATCGGTGCCAGTGCCCTTTACTGATATTTTCACTGAGTACTACGATGGTGATGCGGATATCACGACGGACAAGCCGGTAACTATTGTTGCAACTCTCTTGCGCGGCACCGAAGTCATCAGTGATTCCGAGCTTGAAATTGGTGTAAATATCTACTATCCAGGTCCCGTCAACCCCACTGACCCTGTTCCTCCCAATGATTTATTGGAAGAGCCACACATCACGAGTACCGCAGTACCAGACATCCTGGAACCTGCGGACTATGACAAAGATCACACGGTGACTATCCAGCTCTGGACGGACGTCGACAAACCGGTGAAGACTGGACAACAAATTCACGGCGAGTATGAGGGGGTGCGTTTCGGACCTGAATTCCTGACTGATGGGGATATCAGTGTAACAATGACCCTGCCGTGGTCTGTTATTAGTGCTGGTGGACTGGGGATCAACAAGAAACTTCGATATTTCGTATCCGATATCGGTGGGGTCAATGAAAATCCGTCTCCGATTACCGATGTCACCAATAACGCGATTGTGGTTGAGCTGGATCCACCAGTCGTTGCGCGAGAGTCTGGCACGACTATTTATTGTGAGGATCTCACAGAAGCTGGTTTCGGACTGAAAGTTGGTATTCCGGGCAATGCAACTCATCTGCTGGACGGTAGAACTGTGATTCTCTACGCCCAAGGGTATCGCGATGCGGCGATGACTGAGGAGTCTCCGAATACAGCATTCGAGTCTGCGCCACACCCAATAACCGGAGGGGAAGGCGCTGCCGGATTCGATATGGCAATTACGCCATATGACCCAAACATCAGAAATATTCCGGTGCCACCTCCTGATCCGATTCCCGTTCCACCCGGCGATTACCGTGGGTATTGGAAGATCTGGTACACGGTGGAGATCAACGCGACGGAATATCCGTCGGTGGAGTTCGATAGCCCGATATACCTGGTCAATCCGAAAGGTGAGTACTGCGAGGATCAGTAAAGCGTTTTAGTTGTTTCCCGCCACGACAGCAGGTTAAACGTCGTGGCGGGAATCGTTGCGTTAAAATTTCCGACATCTCAGGAGGATAAAACCCTCACCATATCAGACTTTTCCTACATCGAATGTGCGTGTGTGACGATAATCTTGCCGCCCTTCGGTTGGGCATTCTGATAGCGAGTTGTCGAGCCGATTCTTTATATTTCGGTAAGTTCGGTGAACTCTTATGTCGACGTTTAGCAAGCATAGAATTATCAGAAAGTGGTCGCCCGGTTTGATGTTGATATTTTTCTGTTCCTCTGCCGCGCAAGCACGAGTACTCAATCCTGGTGAAAGTGAAACCCTTACGCCCGCATCCCCGATCGAGAGCTGGAGTTTCGGTACAGGTTCTACCTTGACTGTCAACGGAGCAGAGACTCACGATATTTCTACTTTCGGCGGGACGTTGAATGTCAACGCGGGCAAAACCCGAGAAATAGAGGCTACTGAGGGAACTCAAGTCAATCTGAATGGCGCGACGATATCTGGTACAAGCGGCTCCATCACGCTGTCGCTGGTTAACAGCTCAGCAAACATCGAGAGTTCCACGATATCAGGTTTGGCTATTGGTTTGCAGGCTGTCCGGGAGCAGGGCACCCAAACTGGCTCGGTTGTTCACTTGCAGGACAGCACTGTTCAGGGAGCCGCGGGCGGGGCGTTTTTGACCTCTTATAGTGTCCTTGACATGAGTAACAGCACTGTCGAGGGAACTGGTAGCGATAGCTTTGGTTTGTCACTGTCTGGTGGTTCTGCTAATTTGAGTGCCAACTCGAAGGTAATCGGTGATCTTAACGGCGTGATTTATGGGCTGGATGGTTCGGATGAACTACTCAGCCAGCTGGTATTGGACAAGTCGAGCATTGAAGGAAAAACCGGCGCGGCGATTGTCGCTGACCTGGGTCTCAATCCGTTGGGGCCGTTGGTCATACAAGTGCTGAATGGTTCTACTCTTTCAGGGGGTAACGGTTCGATTCTGGAAGTCGCGGGAGGTACGTCTGTTGATTTCAGTGTCGCGAATAGCCAGCTGAACGGCAATGTCACTGTCCAGCCAGGCAGTGCAGTGAGTGTTTCGTTGGATCAAAGTGCTTCCTTAACCGGTGATCTGTTGAATGTCTCTGCATTAAAGCTCAGCAACAACAGTGCGTTTCACGGGCTATTCAAAGGAAATGCAGTGGATGGCTCAAGCGTGAGAGTCGAAAGCGGTTCGACGTTTACCGGGAATGTCGAGAATGTAACGAGCTTTACCCTTAATGATTCTGCCTGGGTTCTGGCCGGTAACAATCAAGTCGGCAATCTGGAAATGGCAGGTGGCACGCTCGATTTCGCTCCGGGGCAGACCTTCTACAAGCTGGATGTCGAAAATTTGTCTGGCAATGGCGTAATAAAAATGGCCACGGATTTTGGCAGTCAACAGACGGATTTCCTCAATGTCACCAACCGCGCAGACGGCAACTATCAGCTGTCAGTGACAGCGACTGGCAGCAAACCCACGAGTGACGAGCCGATTCAGTTGGTCAAGGTGGCCAGTGGTGATGCGAAGTTTGCGTTGAACAACGGCTCGGTAGACGCAGGCGCTTTCATCTACAAGTTGTTCGAGGAAGGCGACGGCTGGTTTCTTCGACCTGATACGCAAATCAGCACCAGTACCCGCTCTGTATTGGCCATCGCCAATACTGCACCTACAGTGATTGATGCGGAGCGTACGCTGCTCAATACGCGAATGGGCGATCGTCGGTTGACGGGCAGGGCCGGCGGCTTCTGGATGCGCACCTATGGCAATCGTTACAGCGTGCAGAACGGATACGGTGATGGTTATAGCCAGACTCAACAGGGGCTGGTTATTGGAGCCGATACCCGTCTGGCGGAGAGCGAATGGTTAGTGGGGGCGATGGTTGGCTATGGCAAAACCGATCTCGATTTGAAACATGGTAGTACTGGCACGGTCGATAGCTATTCGGTAGGTGGCTACCTGACAAAGTTTGATGCCCAGTCCGGTTTCTACATCGATGCAATCGTGAAGATCAACAGCTTCGACAACAAGTTGAATGTCAGCATGAGCGATGGCGAACGCAGCAAAGGTGACTACAACACGTATGGTTTAAGTGGATCGCTGGAAGTGGGTAAGCAATATGATTTGACCGCTGATCTGTTTCTGGCCCCGTTTGTTCAAGTCAATGCCGCGGTGATCTCTGGTAAGCATTACTCTCTGGACAATGGGCTTGAGGTCGACAGTCAACTTACACGAACCCTTGTTACCAAGGGGGGGATGTATGTGGGTAGCCAGATCGATTTGGGCAATGGCCAGAAAATTCAGCCGAGAGTTCGTGTAGCGATGGGCCATGAGTTCATTAAGTCCAATGAGGTCAATGTCAACGAGAGCCGCTTCAATAACGACACGTCGACAACCAGTATGGAGCTCGCTGGTGGTGTCAATTGGGCTTTGCCGAACGGAGTACAGATTTTTGCCGAAGCGGGGTCGAGTCAAAGCAAGACGGTCAGTCAGGATTATAATGTGAGCGCTGGCTTCAGCATTGCGTTCTAAATGCATATCTTATAAAAAAGGAGGCGAAAGCCTCCTTCTTATTGTCTTGCAAATGTCATTTAATACGTTTTACCCAATTCTCTGCGATCAAGTTGAAAGCGATAGTTAGTTCATGAGTCTTTGGTGTTTCCAAGCCGTCACTGACAGTTGCGCTGATATTGCCACTCACTGAACCAGCCGCCGAATCAAAATCTATTGCCGTTGTCGCAGCGCTTGTAGAGTACTCAGAAGGTGGATCTTCTGCGGTATTGCTGTAGAGAATTCGCAGATTTTCATTTGCAAGGACCGGTTTGTTATTTTCCGGAGTCTTCAGAAAAATAATCCTGATGCTCTGGATCTGGTTGGTTGTCGAGTCACGATAACGTGCCTCAATCGTCCAGCGAGGAGGTTCCCCCTCCTGTGGATAGATAACCTTTTTAAACGTCGCCTGAAAATCAATAGGCTCCGATTTGTCGATAGATGCGCTGAAGCTATTATCGAGAGGGGAGTACTTCGTAATAGGTGTACGCAGTTTCCGTGCTGTACTCATGAGTTTGTCTCCATCATTGAAGTCGCAAGTGGGTCCAGCGGATCAGCATTCAAATCGAGCCACGGGAACTGCATCAGAGCGCGATTAGATGAGTCTGTAAACTGTCAGACTTCACAGTTTACAGAATGCGTTTTTTATGATTTGTCAGGAACGTTGATGGATTGCAGAATGGCGATGCATCAACGCATACACAGACATCCTTGATGTCTGTTATTTCCCTGAATATCCAATTACGCAACAGCGATAGCGAATGCCGCCTGAGTAAAGACAACCAATCGACTATATTTCTGCAGTTTCGGAGATTCGCTGAGTTTCAGCCAAACAACCCTGCCGCAATATTAATCGAAAACCCCAAAATCGCGGTGTTGAACACAAACCCGATCAACGACTGCGCCAGCACGATTTTCCGGATATCCCGAGTCGCCACGCCGACATCCGCTGTCTGTACCGCCACGCCGATGGTGAAGGAGAAGTACAGGAAGTCCCAATAGTTGGGCGTGGTCAGCCCTTCGGCAAAGCGCAACGCCGGTTCTTTGCCATCCCAGGTGTAATACAACCTCGCGTAGTGCACGCAGAAAATCACCCCGATCAGCAGCCACGAACCGATTATCGTCAGCGCGGTAAAACCGTAATGCATGAGTTTGCGCGTGGTTTCCAGATCCTTGCTGCCGGCAAGCTCGAAGGTAATGGTCGCCAGACTGGCCAGTGCGGCGATGCACACCACGAACAGTACCAACCCGGCATTTTCGTCTTCGACTTCAGCGATGCGTTTGACGTCCGGTGCCTTGGCGCGCACGGTCAGCCAGAACATCAGGATCAGGTAAGTCCAGACACCGGCGTTCCAGCCGATGAGGATTTTGCTGACGATGGAGTCGGCCGGGACCAGCAGGCCGGTGGCGAGGCCGAGCACGGCGGCAACGGAAAGGCGAGGGTGGGTGCGGGAGAGCAAGCGCATGGGGACTCACGTTGGTGAACTGTCAGCGCACCATAGCGCAGACGATCCGGCTTTTGTAATAGCTGCCGAAGGCTCGGGCCGCGATCGGACGATCTTTCGACTTTAGCTTTTCAAGATCAAAAGATCGCAGCCTCGTTGCACTCGACAGCTCCTACATTTGGATCAGTGGGGTTTGGTGAAGCGTTGTACGAGTTTGATGACGACGACGAAAAAGACTGGGACGAAGATCACCGCCAGCGTGGCAGTGATCATCCCGCCAATTACGCCGGTGCCGATCGCTTGCTGACTCGCCGAGCTTGCGCCAGTGGCAATCGCGAGCGGCACCACGCCAAGAATGAACGCCAGCGAAGTCATCACGATTGGCCGCAAGCGCAAGCGAGCAGCCTGCAACGTTGCATCGATCAGGTCGTGACCTTCGTCATACAGGCTCTTGGCAAATTCGATAATGAGGATCGCGTTCTTCGCCGACAGTCCGATGATGGTGATGAGACCAACCTTGAAGAACACGTCGTTAGGCATCCCGCGCATTGTCACCGCCAGCACCGCGCCGAGCACACCCAGCGGGACAACGAGCAGCACCGACGTCGGAATCGACCAGCTCTCATACAGCGCCGCCAGACACAGAAACACCACCAGTAGCGACAAACCGAGCAACATCGGCGCCTGATTGCCTGACAGGCGTTCCTGCAACGACAGACCGGTCCATTCCTGGCCCAGACCTTTCGGCCCCAGCGCTACCAGTCGCTCGATTTCCGCCATCGCTTCGCCGGTGCTGTGCCCCGCCGACGGTTCGCCAGAGATGGCAATCGCCGGATAGCCGTTGTAACGAGTCAACTGCGCCGGGCCTTGAATCCAGTTGGCCTGGACGAATGCGGACAGCGGCACCATGTTCCCGGTGTTGTTGCGCACGTGCATTTTCAGCAAGTCGTCCACCTGGCTGCGCTGGTCGCCTTCGGCTTGCACGACGACGCGCTGCATGCGGCCCTGATTCGGGAAATCGTTGATGTAGCTGGAACCCACCGAAGTGGACAGCACGCTGCCGATTTCGGCAAACGATACACCCAGGGCATTGGCCTTCTTGCGGTCTACAACCAGCTGCACTTGCGGCGCTTCGGCCAGAGCACTTTCGCGCACGTTCATAAGCACCGGACTTTTCTCGGCGGCGGCCAGAAGTTCGGTGCGCGCCTGCATCAGCGTCGCGTGACCGAGGCCTGCGCGATCCTGCAATCGGAACTCGAAACCGCTGGAAGTGCCGAGACCATCCACCGGCGGCGGCAGCACCGAGAACGCCATGGCGTCCTTGATCTGACTCAACGCAGCATTGGCGCGATCGGCAATCGAGCTGGCAGCATCGTCACTGCCACGTTCCGACCAATCCTTGAGCGTCGAAAACGCCAGCGCCGCATTCTGCCCGCTACCGGAGAAACTGAAACCCAGGATCACTACGCTGTCACTGATTCCCGGCTCACCGGCGTTGTGCGCTTCGAGCTGTTCGGCTACTTGTACGGTACGGTTCTTCGTTGCGCCTGGTGGCAGCTGGATATCGGTAATGGTGTAACCCTGATCTTCTGTGGGCAGAAACGAAGAGGGCAGGCGCGCAAAACAAAACCCGAGCCCAATCAGCAGCACGACGTAGATCAACAGATAACGACCAGTGCGCTTGAGCGCGTAGCCGACCCAACCCTGATAGCGGTCGGTCAGTTGTTCAAAGCGACGATTGAACCAGCCGAAAAATCCGGACTTCTCGTGATGCTCACCCTTGGCGACAGGCTTGAGCAATGTTGCGCACAACGCCGGCGTCAACGTCAGGGCGAGAAACGCCGAGAACAGAATCGAGGTGGCCATGGACAGCGAGAACTGTTGGTAGATCACGCCGACCGAGCCCTGCATGAACGCCATCGGAATAAACACCGCGACCAACACCAGCGTTATGCCGATGATCGCCCCAGTGATCTGCGTCATCGCCTTGCGCGTGGCTTCCTTGGGCGACAGGCCCTCGGTGGCCATGATCCTCTCGACGTTCTCTACCACGACGATGGCGTCATCCACCAGAATGCCGATGGCGAGCACCATGCCGAACATGGTCAGCACGTTGATCGAGAAGCCCAGCGCGAGCATGGTCGCGAACGTGCCCATCAGCGCCACTGGCACCACCAGCGTCGGGATCAGCGTGTAGCGCACGTTCTGCAGGAACAGGAACATCACCGCAAACACCAGCAGCATCGCTTCGCCAAGGGTGTAGATCACTTTGGTGATCGAGACTTTGACGAAGGGCGAAGTGTCGTAAGGAATCTTGTACTCCACGCCGGCCGGGAAGTAGCGTGCCAGTTCATCCATCTTCGCCCGCACCAGCGTCGCGGTGTTCAGCGCGTTGGCACCCGGAGAGAGCTGCACGCCGACGGCGGTGGACGGCTTGCCGTTGAGGCGCGTGCCGAATTGATATTCCTGACTGCCGATCTCCACTCGCGCTACATCACCGATGCGCACCGTGGAGCCATCGCGATTGGCCTTGAGCACGATGTCGGCGAATTCCTGCGGCGTCGACAATTGGCCCTTGACCAGAATCGTCGCAGTGATTTCCTGCGTCGAAGGCGACGGCAGATCGCCGATGCTACCGGCGGAAACCTGGGCGTTCTGCGCAACGATGGCCTCGTTGACATCGGCCGGCGTCAGGTTGAAGGCGATCAGCTTCTGCGGATCGATCCAGATGCGCATGGCCCGCTCGGCACCATACAACTGAGCCTTGCCGACACCGTCCAGGCGCTTGATCTCGTTCATCACGTTGCGCGCCAGATAATCGCTGAGCGCCACGTCATCGAGCTTGCCGTCGCTGGAGGTCAGGGTAATCAGCAAGAGGAAACCGGAAGAGACCTTTTCCACCTGCAAACCCTGCTGATTGACCGCTTGCGGCAGACGCGACTCGACCACCTTCAGGCGGTTTTGTACATCGACCTGCGCCAGCTCGGGGTTGGTGCCCGGCTGGAAAGTTGCCTTGATCGTCGCGCTGCCCAGGCTGCTCTGCGATTCGAAGTAGAGCAGGTGATCGGCGCCGTTGAGTTCCTCCTCGATCAGGCTGACCACGCTTTCATCGACGGTCTGCGCCGAGGCGCCTGGGTAGACGGCATAGATTTCGATCTGCGGCGGTGCGACGTCCGGGTACTGCGCGACCGGCAACTGCGGAATGGCCAGCGCTCCGGCCAACAGGATGAACAGGGCGACCACCCAGGCAAACACGGGGCGGTCAATAAAGAACTGCGGCATATAGAAGCGTCCTGCTTACTGACCAGCGGTCTGGGCAAGTGGAAGAGGGGTTTCGTCGATCTGTACTTTTTCCCCGGGACGGGTGTGTTGCAGGCCTTCGATGACAATGCGGTCGCCGGGCTTCAGGCCACCGGTGACGATCCACCGATTGTTCTGCACCGCACCCAGTTGCACCGGTTGCTGCGCCACGCGCATCTGCTCATCGACGGTCAGCACTTGGGCAATGCCGGCACTGTCACGCTGCACCGCGCGTTGCGGCACGGTGATACCGTTCTGGATGGTTGCCTGCTCAAGGCGTACGCGGATGAAACTGCCCGGCAGCAGGTCGAGATCCGGATTGGGGAATTCACTGCGCAGGATGATCTGGCCAGTGCCTGGATCAACGGTGATGTCGCTGAACAGCAGCTTGCCGGGAAATGGATACAGGCTGCCGTCATCCTGAATCAGCGTGGCCTTGACCTGATCCTGACCGACTTCCTGCAACTGCCCGGAGCGAAATGCGCGACGCAATTCATTGAGCTCGCGGGTCGACTGGGTCAGGTCGGCATGGATCGGGTTGACCTGCTGGATCAGTGCCAGTGGCGTGGTTTCGTTCTGTCCGACCAGCGCACCCTCGGTGACCAGCGCGCGACCGATACGCCCGGAAATCGGCGCGGTGACGGTGGCATAACCGAGGTTGAGTTTCGCTCGTTCAATTGCTGCCTTGCTGGCGGCAACATCAGCTGCCGTTTGCCGGGCGGCGGCGCGGGCGTTGTCGTAATCCTGGCCGCTGATGGCCTTGTCATCGATCAACTGCGCATAGCGTTGTTCTTGCAGTTTCGCCTGAAAGGCGTTCGCCTCGGCTTTGCGCAACGCTGCTTCGGCACTGTCCAGATCGGCCTTGAACGGCGCCGGATCGATGCGGAACAGCACATCGCCTTTTTTCACGTCGCTGCCTTCGCGATAGGTGCGCTGCAACACTACGCCGGCCACCCGTGCACGCACTTCGGCAATCCGTGGTGCGGCGATGCGGCCACTCAGTTCGCTGCTGATCGACAATGGCTGGGTTTTGATGGTCTCGATGCGTACCGTGGCCGGCGGCGCCTGCTCTTCGGCATTCGATGACGAATCACAGGCGCTCAGTGTCAGTGCCAATGCGATCAGGCCGAGCCCGGCCAGCAGTTTTCCAGACATGTACAACCCCCAATATTGAAGGCCGCATCCTACGGCCAGACGGGGAGGTTAGCGGTGAAGCTTTGTAGTTGCTGTGTGAAATTGTGTAAGGGTTTTGCTCGGTGGTGCGCGAGGGCGTATATCCTGCAAACCTTGAAATTTATTGCGACAGTTCGATCGCTTTCGCGAGCAGGCTCGCTCCCACAGGAGATCGCATTTCAATGTGCGAGCGAATGAGTCCTGACTGTCGCCCCAGCATTTTCTGGAACACCCCATGCCCAATATCCTGCTGGTCGAAGACGACACCGCCCTCGCCGAACTGATTTCCAGCTACCTGGAGCGCAACGGTTATTCCGTCAGCGTCATCGGCCGTGGCGACCATGTGCGCGAACGGGCGCGGATCAGTCCGCCGGATCTGGTGATCCTCGACCTCATGCTGCCGGGCCTCGACGGCTTGCAGGTGTGCCGCTTGCTGCGGGCCGATTCGGCGACACTGCCGATCCTCATGCTCACGGCCCGCGATGACAGTCATGATCAGGTGCTGGGCCTGGAAATGGGCGCTGACGACTACGTCACCAAACCCTGCGAGCCACGAGTGCTGCTGGCGCGGGTGCGTACCTTGTTGCGGCGCAGCAGCCTCGGCGAGCCTTTGGCGGTAAATGATCGGATCGTCATGGGCAATCTGTGCATTGACCTGTCCGAGCGCACCGTGACCTGGCGTGATCAAGCGGTTGAGCTGTCCAGCGGCGAATACAATTTGCTGGTGGTGCTGGCCCGGCACGCCGGCGAAGTGCTGAGTCGCGATCAGATCCTTCAGCGGCTGCGCGGTATTGAATTCAATGGCACCGATCGCTCGGTGGATGTGGCGATTTCCAAGTTGCGGCGCAAGTTCGATGATCACGCTGGCGAAGCACGCAAGATCAAGACCGTGTGGGGCAAGGGCTATCTGTTCAGCCGCTCCGAATGGGAATGCTGAGCTGATGTTTCGCATCCTGTTTCGCCTGTACCTGGTGACCATCGTCTCCTATAGCGCGGCGATCTATCTGGTGCCGGACCTAGTGGTCATGGCCTTCCGGGATCGCTTCGTCACCTACAACCTGGACTTTTCCCGAGGTCTGCAATCGCTGATCACCAAGCAGTTTCATGCTGCGCCGCAAGAGCAGTGGCCGGCGATTGCTGCGGCGATGGACAAGGAATTCCAGCCCCTGCACATCGTCCTGACGCCAATCGACGACCCAGTGTTCACGCCCATTGAGCAGGAGCGACTGCACCGTGGTGAGAACGTCGTACGCATCGGCGACTGGGGCTGGCGCACCTTGGCGGTCACTCCGTTGAATGCGGAAATGGCCGTGCGCATGGTCGTGCCGCCGGATCCGGTCGACGTCGATCTGTTGTACTGGAGCATCAACGTCCTGATCGGCGCCATGTTGCTCGGTTGTCTATTGCTTTGGCTGCGCCCACACTGGCGCGATCTGGAGCGTCTGAAAGGCACCGCCGAACGCTTCGGCAAAGGCCACTTGAGCGAGCGAACCAGAATCGCCCCGAGTTCGAACATCGGCAGCCTCGCCAACGTGTTCGACACCATGGCCGGCGATATCGAGAACCTGCTCAACCAGCAGCGCGACCTGCTTAACGCTGTTTCCCATGAACTGCGTACGCCGTTGACGCGTCTGGATTTCGGCCTGGCCTTGGCGTTGTCCGAAGACTTGCCAGCCGCCAGTCGCGAGCGCTTGCAGAGCCTGGTCGCGCATATTCGTGAACTGGATGAACTGGTGCTGGAGTTGCTTTCCTACAGCCGCTTGCAGAATCCCGCGCAATCGCCCGAGCGCATCGAGGTGTCGCTGGACGAGTTCATCGACAGCATTCTCGGTAGTGTCGACGAAGAACTGGAATCGCCGGAGATCGTCATTGATGTTCTGTTGCACGGTCAGCTCGAACGCTTTGCGCTGGATCCGCGTCTGACCGCCCGGGCTATCCAGAACCTGTTGCGCAATGCCATGCGCTATTGCGAAAACCGCATTCAGATTGGCGTACAAGTCATTGCCGGCGGGTGTGAGATCTGGGTCGATGATGATGGCATCGGCATTCCCGACGATGAGCGCGAGCGGGTTTTCGAACCGTTCTACCGGCTCGACCGCAGCCGTGATCGCGCGACGGGTGGGTTCGGCCTCGGTCTGGCGATCAGCCGCCGCGCACTGGAAGCGCAGGGCGGCACTTTGACAGTTGAGGATTCGCCATTGGGTGGTGCGCGGTTCAGATTATGGCTGCCTGCGACCGCCTGACACGTCTAACGGATATCGGATGACTGAATCAGGCCGACGCCGGCCTCTTGCATCCGGGCAGTCGCGGCTGCCAGCGAACCGTCCAGATCAATCGCCCGGCAAGCATCCATCACTACGAAGGCATTGAAGCCTGCCGCGCGCGCATCCAGCGCCGAAAACATCACACAAAAATCCAAGGCCAGGCCGACCATGTACACGGTGTCGATGCCGCGTTCTTTCAGATAACCTGCAAGACCCGTAGTGGTGCGTCGGTCCGCTTCGAGAAAGGCCGAGTAGCTGTCGATGTCGGGATTGCAGCCTTTGCGGATGACCAATTGCGCGTGTGGCAAATCCAGTTCCGGGTGGAATGCGGCGCCGGCACTGGCTTGCACACAATGATCCGGCCACAACGTTTGTGCGCCGTACGGTAACTCGATGACGTCGTGGGGCTGCCGGCCCGGATGGCTGGATGCGAACGAAACATGCCCGCTGGGATGCCAGTCCTGAGCAATAACGACTTGCCTGAACTGACGCGCGAGCCGGTTGATCAGCGGCACAATCCGGTCACCTTCAGGCACCGGTAACTGGCCGCCGGGAATGAAGTCGTTCTGAACATCGATGACCAGCAAGGCAGTGCGAGATGAAATTGGCAAAGGGCGATCCTCCTTGGAATAAAACCTCTGCCAGTTTAGCAGGGCTGTGTTCAGCCGCTGGTCTGCAACACGCATTGCTGGGTTTTACTGTCCCAGACCTGGCCTTTCGGGCATTCGGGTTTCTTGACGGCGTCGCTTTCATCGACGGCGAAAACAGCAGGGCTGGACAGGACGGCGGCCAGCAGCGGTACAGCGAACAGCGCTTGGCGAATGTTCATGGTTGATCTCCACTTTCATCGGCTTGGAGCGAAAGTTGTTGTTCTCCTTTGCAGTGACTGTTCCGTTCTGTGCAAGATTCAAAGTTCTGCAGCGGCCATTGACTTGTCATCTGTCGGCAGGCTAATTTCCAGCCCATGACTTTCACCGTATCGCGCTGCCAGCCAAGCATTATTACCGCCATTCCTCA
>NZ_RAZO01000278.1:0-1741 GCF_004307535.1 Pseudomonas sp. Sample_9 | reverse complement strand
GCGGCGCGCGGTTCGAGGATGCGTTTGAGTTCATCATCCAGCGTGGTCAGGCTGATCATCACCGCCACCAACCGTTGCTGCGCCAACTCGGTCAGCAAATCGAGATCGCGCAGAATCAGCGAACCTTTGGTGACGATGGTTACCGGATGTCGGTAGCGCAGCAGCACTTCCAGGGTCTGTCGGGTGATCTGGTATTCGCGCTCGATCGGCTGATACGGGTCGGTATTGGAGCCGAGATTGATCGGCGCGCATTGATAGCCGGGTTTGCTCAGCTGTTCTTCAAGGACCTGGGCGGCATTGGTCTTGGCGATCAGGCGGGTTTCGAAATCGAGGCCCGGTGACATGTCCCAATAGGCGTGGCTGGGCCGTGCGTAGCAATAGATGCAGCCGTGTTCGCAGCCGCGATAGGGATTTATCGAACGGTCGAAGGGCAGATCCGGCGAGGTGTTGCGGCTGATGATCGATTTGGCCTTCTCGATGATCACTTCGGTGTTTTGCGTCTGCGGTACTTCCTGATACCAGCCATCGTCCTCGGCCACTGAACGACTCGGCGCAAAGCGGTTGTGCGGGTTGGTTGCGGTGCCGCGACCGCGGGGCGGGACTGAAGTGATCATCGAACGAACCTCTGCTCTGTATATGCATACAGTATCCGAGGCTGTGCGCTGTTATCCAGTACCGTTCAGCGATGCTAAGGAAATTGGCGGTGCCGCTCGTGGATAAAGTTGTTCGTTAGATGATCCTTGCTGATTAACGACAATCGAAGACACAGATGCCCAATTGCTCAACTCAGATCCGCTATATAGGCTCTGGAACTCCCGGCAACAGACTCCGGCCAACTAATTAAAAGGATTTGATTGAATGTCTTATTTGAATCAACGCGGTGTTTTCCTGCAAATGATGCGGCCCAGCATCACCGACTCCAATACCATTGTTTCGCTGCAGCTGGCGCGCAAGGAACTGGGCTGGGATGCAGAACAACAGCTGGCGTCCGAGGCTCTGGTCGATTCCATCTATGTCGTAGCGGTATCGGCCGACAAGGGCAAAACCTTCACTATTCGCACCAACAAGAAAGATGTCGACGGTGACGGCGATATTGATAGTGATGACAAGGCGAAGTTGATCGCACTGGCCAAAGCTTATGTGGCTATCATTAATCCGTAAGCAGAAGTAATCGCCACAACTTCATAAATAAAACCCCCTGCATCAATACATGATGCAGGGGTTTTATTTTCAGTTGTGTTGAGTGACCTGGCCGAGATCATCGCCGGAGGTGCTTTGCATGTCTTCGCTGCGCAGATGCGCAACCTCTTTGGCACTGACCGGCGCGCCCTTGTTGCCCCAGCTGCCACGGATGAAACTCACCACGTCCGCGACTTCCTGATCGGACAGGCGCCAGGCGAAACCGGGCATGGTGAAGGTCGATGGCGCTGCGTGCGTCGCCGGCAAGGTTCCGCCCTTGAGCACGATGTGAATCAGCGAGGTCGGATCGTCCGTTTGCAGCACCGGATTGCCCGCCAGCGCCGGGAACACCCGGGTGTAGCCATGGCCGTCGGTGCGGTGGCAGGCTGCGCAATTGTCGATGTACACCGACGCGCCGCGTTGGCTGTCGTCGCCGTTCCACAGCGCGTTGGCCACTTTCTCGTCGTACTGATGCGGCTGGTCCGCTGGATCATTGGCCGGCAGTGTTTTGAGATAGCGGGCAATCGCGGTGAGGTCGGCGTCGCTCATGTATTGCATGCTG
>NZ_RAZO01000275.1:0-23811 GCF_004307535.1 Pseudomonas sp. Sample_9 | reverse complement strand
GATTGGCCGGCACGTCGCTCTGGCTGACCATTTGAATCACCGCTAAAGACATGGCCGCTCCTCGGAATTTGCATATGACTGTGTAGGAGCTGCCGAAGGCTGCGATCTTTTGATTTTTTTTTAAGAGCCAGATCAAAAGATCGCAGCCTTCGGCAGCTCCTACAGGGGTAGTGTCTGCTAGTTAAAAAGGCTTGTCGAAGGTGATTTTAGGCTCTTTCCATGGGCCTTTGACGGTGTACTTGACGCTGGCGAAGCGCGCCACGCGGTCGCCGATCAGCTTGTCGATGAGGAACAGCGCGCCGCCGACCGCCGGTGCGCCGACGAGCAGCGCGGCAATCGGCAGGTTGTTGGTCACCGGCAAGGTCACCAGCAATTTCGCATCGACCTTGTCACCGACCAGATCCAGCGTGCCGTCCAGCTCAAGATTGCTCGAAGGCCCGGTCAGGCGAATCGGCTCACGGGTGACGTAGACACCGTTGTTCGCCACCAGCAAACCTTTGACCCGGTCGTAGCTCAGGCCTTTGCCGAACAGGTCGGAGAAGTCCAGACGCAGACGCCGGCCGATGGAGTTGAAGTTGAGCAGGCCGAACACCCGCAGCGCCTGAGCACCGCCTTCCACTTCAACGAACTGGCCCTTGTTCAGCGAGGCATCGAGCGTGCCGGAGAAGCGCTTGGTCGCCAGCCATGCTGGCGATCCTGGCCAGCGGCCATCGACGTCCATGTGGAATTCTTCGCTGGTCACGCTCGGGGCGAAGCCCCAGCCTTTGAGCACGTCAGCAAGGTTCTTGCCGCCGACCCTTCCCTTGTACCAACTGCTGGTCGCCCCTGGCGCGCCTTCCCAGCCACCGTTGCCTTGCAGCAGGATGCCTTTGAGGCCCATGTCGAGGTTGTTCAGGGCGATGCCCTTGGCGGTCGGCCGCACTTTCAGCGACCAGCCACCGACCAGATCAGGGCCGAGAAACAATTGGTTGAGGGTAATATCGAGTGCCGGGATTTTCGTCGGGTCGACCGATGCCAATGGATCAGGCGCATTCTCGTCTGCCTGCACTGCCGGGTCCGGCGCCGGCAGTTTCACGTATTGCAGATTCACCGCAATGGGCACGCCTTTGGCGTCCGGCAGGCTGGCACTGCCCTTGGCCTGTTGGCTGTCGAGCGCCAGATTCCACGCGCCGGGCTTGCGATTGATTTGCACCGAGGCCTGATCCAGCGTGGTGCCGAACGCTGTCAACTTGCCGACTTTGACGTCAGCGCTGCTGAGCAATTGTTTGGCGCTGCCGCCCGGATCCTGGCCGGCGTACTTGCTGGCCAGATCCTGCCACGGCGCGACATCGAGTTCCGACAGCACCCCGCGAATGCGCAGGCCCTTGGCGCCCGGCAACACCGCTTCGCCAGCGCCGAGAAACAGTTCGCCACGGCCATCGGCGAAATTGCTCGGCGGCGCGGCAAAGGTGAAATTGGCCAGTTGATCGTAATTGAACCAGTACCGCCGCTCCTGCCCTTGCAAGGTCATCCGGAACACCGTGTCGCGCCCGACATCGGCGGCCATGCCGAACGGCGCCGGCAGATCCACTGCAACGCCTTTGAGGCTGGAACTGACTATCAACTGACTGTCGGCCCCTGAGAGGTTCAGCTGCAATTGATAAGGAACAGTCCCGGACACAGGCAACGGCTGGGTCACGCCGAGCCAGTCAGTGAGCTTTTTCACTTCGACCTGCCCCGAGGCAGCCACCCGAGTCTTGATCTGGTTGGGGCTGCCGTCGGCGAATATCTGCGCAGTGACCGGTTTGTCGAAGGCCCGTGCAGAGATGTTCTGGCCGCTGAGGCCTTTATTGCTGTCGAAGCGGAAATCGCCCTTGAGCTGGCTAAGTTCCAGTTTCGGTTCGGCCAGTTTCAAACGCGCATTGGCGGTCTTGAAATCGACGAGGATTTTCGGTTGTTCGCCCTTGGCCAGCGGAATATCCAGCTTGAGCTTGCCGTTCAGATCACCCGCGCCCTCCCAACCGGCAAAGGTTTCGCCGGTGCCGATCGGCGCGTCCTGAAGAATCTTCAAACCATCGCCCAGGCCACCGGCAAACGCGCCATCGAGCAACAGATGGCTGTTCTGTCCGGCCGGTACGTGAGGAATATTGACGAAGACATCGCTGACTTGCGTATCGAGCAACTGGCCCTTGCTGGCCCAGATGCGCACGCCGCTGTCCTCGATGAACACGTCGCCGCTGACCTTGCTCACATGCGGCCAGCCCGGCTGAAAGGCCAGTTCGGCGTCATGGACCTTGAAGAACAGGCTGATGCTGCGATCAGCCTCGCCGGCGTTCTTGCTCAGTGAGCCCTGATACTGGAAGAAGCCCTGGTCCACCGCGCCTTTGAGGATCGCCGTGCGCAGCCACTCATCAAGCGCCGGGCTCAACACCGCCGGCAGGTATTTCGCGGTATAGCGACCGTCGCCATCGACCAGGCCGACGCGCAGGTCCATGTAGTCTTCCTGGCTATGGTCGAAGTGCAGGCGGATGAGGAAGTCGCCGGCAATCTTGCCCTCCTCGCCCAGCACCTTCAGGTACGGCGCAATCAGCGTGAAGCCGTCCTTGTCGAGCTTCCAGGTCAGCCGCGCATTGGCCTGCAAGTATTGCCATGGCTTGGCGAAAATCGGATCGAGGTGCAGGACGAAGTCCTTGCTGTCGAGGCGCAACTCACCGCCGTCCAGATTGCCGCTGAGGCTGCCACTGACATTCCGCGCCGCCGGAGCGCCGTGGTAGGCATCGAAACCGACGTTGTCGAGATTGGCGGCAAAGCCGAATTTGCTGCCATCGGTGGCGGTCGGGCGGAAGTCCAGCATCACATTACGCAGGCCGCCGGTTACCTTCAAACGCTCGACCACTGTGGCGAAGCTTTGCGGCAACGGCCCCAGCGCATTGAGCAGCGGCGTGATCGGGGTCAGATCGAGGCGATCGGCCTGCAAATGCCAGAGCTCTTCAGCGTTGGCGCTGGCGCGAGTCTGCTGCACCTGCACATGGGATTCCCAACGGGTGTCGCCGAAGCTCATCGCCAGTGAATCAAGAGTGACCTTTGCGCCCTCGGCGGTGTTGCGGTAATAGGCGTTGAGCGCCAGATTGTTGATCTGGATCGGCTTGCGCTCGGCGTAGGCACCGGTCACTTGCGGCGCATTCAGGCGCAACGCGGCGCTTTGCAACGCGCCTTCGGCCCAATCGACCCAGAGTTCACCGCCGGCCTTGATCTCGGAAAAATTCCATTGCTGGGTCAGGCGCTCGGGCAGCCATTTCGACCAGTCGCTTTGCGGCAGGCTGGCATAACCCTCGATGACGCTGTTCTGCCACTGATCAGGACGCAATTGGCTGCGCAGGCTCAGCGCCACAGGCTGGCCGTCGGGCAAGGTCAGACGCGCATCGAGACGCTGGCGACTGGCGCCGGTACGCACATTGAGGCCGACATAGGTGAGCGTCATGGGCGGGTGATCGAGCGGTTGCAGGGTCACCTGGCTGTCTAGTACCGACAGTTGCTTGATCATCTGCGAGCGCTGGAACAGTTGTGCCGCATCGAACGGTTGATCCTTCTGCACCGGCAGGCCTTCCAGCGCCCAGGTGCCGTCTTCGGCTTCCTTGAGGCTGATCTTCAAACCGTTGAGTTCGATATGCGCGAGGCGCACTTCGCGGGCGAGCACGCTGCCCCACATATCCGGCACCACCCGCACGCGGTCGAGGCGCAGAGCGTTGGCACCGTCGCCGACCATCACGTCGTGGGCCAGCAGGATCGGCGCGAAACCGCTCCAGTTGCCTTCCAGCTCACCGATCTGCAAGGGCATGCCGAGGGCGGCGCTGGCCTTGTCTTCGATGTCGGCGCGGTATTCCGCCACCAGAGGGGTCAGCTCGCGGCCGAGGCTGACGTACAACGCCATCAACACCAGAACCAACGCGCACAGGCCCAGCCCCCAGCGGGTGAGTGCGGCCAGAATGCGTGTCAGACGCTCCATGTCAGTTGGCTCCCATGGCAAAAATACTGCGAAAAGCTGAGGCCAGCCGCGTTGAATGAGTGGTGATGCAGGGCTTCAGAGCAGCACCACGTCATATTGTTCCTGGGAATACATGGTTTCCACCTGGAAGCGTATGGTGCGGCCGATAAAGCCTTCAAGCTCGGCGACGTTACCGGACTCTTCATCGAGCAGACGATCGACTACTTTCTGGTTGGCCAGCACCCGATAACCCTCGGCCTGATAGGCCCGCGCCTCGCGCAGAATCTCGCGGAAGATCTCGTAACAGATGGTTTCAGCGGTTTTCAGCTTGCCGCGTCCCTGGCAACTGCTGCACGGTTCGCACAGCACCTGTTCGAGACTTTCACGGGTGCGCTTGCGGGTCATCTGCACCAGGCCCAGCTCGGTAATGCCGATGATGTTGGTCTTGGCGTGATCGCGCTCCAGCTGTTTCTCCAGAGTGCGCAGGACCTGACGCTGGTGCTCTTCATCTTCCATGTCGATGAAGTCGATGATGATGATCCCGCCGAGATTGCGCAGGCGCATCTGCCGGGCGATCGCCGTGGCCGCTTCGAGATTGGTCTTGAAAATGGTTTCTTCGAGATTGCGATGACCGACGAACGCTCCGGTGTTGACGTCAATGGTGGTCATGGCTTCCGCCGGGTCGATCACCAGATAGCCGCCGGATTTCAGCGGTACCTTGCGCTCCAGCGCGCGCTGGATTTCATCTTCGACTCCGTACAGATCGAAGATCGGCCGCTCGCCCGGATAGTGTTCCAGACGATCGGCGATTTCCGGCATCAGTTCGGCGACGAATTGCGTAGTTTTCTGGAATGTTTCCCGGGAATCGATGCGGATCTTCTCGATTTTCGGATTGACCAGATCACGCAGGGTGCGCAGGGCCAGGCCGAGGTCTTCGTAGATCACGCTCGGCGCGGCGATGGTCTTGATTTGCTCGTTGATCTGGTCCCATAGGCGCCGCAGGTAGCGGATGTCCATGAGGATTTCATCAGCGCCCGCGCCTTCAGCGGCTGTGCGCAGAATGAAACCGCCGGCCTCCTTGATGCCTTCTTTGGCCACGCAATCGCTGACCACCTGCTTGAGGCGCTCGCGTTCGGCTTCGTCTTCGATCTTCAGGGAAATTCCAACGTGGGCAGTGCGCGGCATGTACACCAGATAACGCGAAGGAATCGACAGTTGCGTGGTCAGGCGTGCGCCCTTGGAGCCGATCGGGTCCTTGGTGACCTGCACCACCAGACTCTGCCCTTCGTGCACCAGCGAACTGATGCTTTCCACCGCCGGGCCTTCGCGCAGGGAGATTTCGGCGGCGTGAATGAAAGCCGCACGATCGAGCCCGATGTCGACAAATGCCGCCTGCATGCCTGGCAGGACGCGGACGATCTTGCCTTTATAGATGTTGCCGACGATCCCGCGTTTCTGCGTGCGCTCGACGTGGACTTCTTGCAGCACACCGTTTTCGACCACCGCCACGCGCGATTCCATCGGCGTGATGTTGATCAGAATCTCTTCACTCATGGCAGGATCTCGTTCAGGCATGTTCACGATAGTGGCCGCATCTGGATTCGTACGACGCTCAGGGCGTGTTCAGGTTTTGCCAACAGGGTATGCCGAAATGGCCCAACACCTCGCAGGTTTCGCACAGCGGCAGGCCGACCACCGCCGAATAGCTGCCGTCGAGCCCGGCGACAAACACCGCCCCCAGGCCCTGAATGCCATAGCCGCCGGCCTTGTCGCGCGGTTCGCCACTGGCCCAGTAGGCGCCGGCCTCTTCGCGGCTGATGCTGCGAAAACGCACGCGACTGCGCACCACCCGCGACTCGCAGCGCTCACCTTCAAGCACGGCGATGGCGGTCAGCACTTCGTGTTCGTTGCCGGACAACATCATCAGCATGGCGCATGCATCGGCTTCGTCCACCGGTTTGCCAAGTATTTTGCCGTCGAGTACCACAGCGGTGTCGGCGCCAAGCACGCAGAACGGCTGGTCAGAGACGACCGAGCGGCGCCCGGCCTCAGCCTTGCCACGCGCGAGGCGCTCGACATAGGCCGAAGGGGATTCTTCAGGAAGCGGGGTTTCGTCGATGTCCGTGCTGATGGCGGAGAACTGCACGCCGATCTGCGTGAGCAATTCACGGCGCCGCGGTGAGCCGGAGGCGAGGTAAAGCAGTTTCATCAAAACATCTCCCTGTTCAGTGCCCTGCTTCACCGGCTCAATAAATTCTGTAGCGTCGGCACATCCCGCGAAGGGCGAAGCTGACCCACGGCCAGAGCAAGGCGCTGACCAGCGCCGGCAGCACCAGCGCCAGGGTTGGCTGACGGTTGCCGGTCAGAGCGCTGAGCCACAGTTGCGCCAATTGTGCGAGGCCGAAGATCACCAGGATCACCAGACACTGCTGCCACATCGGGAACATGCGCAGACGCTGCTGCAACGACAACACGAGGAAGGTAATCAGGGTCAGGATCAGCGCGTTCTGCCCGAGCAGGTCGCCCTGCAGGACATCTTCGGCCAGCCCCAGACAGAACGCCGTGACCATGCCGACCGTGTGCGGCATGTACAGCGCCCAAAACGTCACGAGCAAGGCCAGCCACAGCGGGCGAAGGATTTCCATGAAGATTGGCAACGGCGATACGCTGAGCAGGATGCCGACGAAGAACGTCAGCCAGATCATCCAGCCGTTTGCGGATTTTTTCGCGCCGACCATTATTCTCGTCCCCCGGTAGTCGCTGGCGGTTTTGCCGGTGGTTTGCTCGCGGCCGGCGGTTTGGCAGCGGCCGGAGCGGCAGCGGGCGGCTTGCTCGCGGCGGGCTTGGCAGGCGTGGTGGCAGGCGCCGCTGCTTCAGCGGCCGGCGCTGCGGCAGCGGTCGACGGCGTGGCAGGCATGATCAACGGTTTCGGCACGCTGGCCGGCAACATCGGGCCGCCGCCGTGGGCATCGAGCTGTTCCTGGGCCTGGGCGGCGTCATTGGCGCGTTCCTCGGCGGTGCGGCTATCGCTGAACACCAGCAGCAGGTAGCGGCTGCGGTTCAGGGCGGCGGTAGGTACCGCACGGACAATGGCGAACGGTTGGCCGGAGTCGTGGATGACTTCTTTTACCGTCGCCACCGGATAACCGGCCGGGAATCGCTGGCCAAGACCGGAGCTGACCAGCAGATCGCCTTCCTTGATGTCCGCCGTGTCGGCGACATGACGCAATTCCAGGCGTTCCGGGTTGCCGGTGCCGCTGGCAATCGCGCGCAGACCGTTACGGTTTACCTGCACCGGAATGCTGTGGGTGGTGTCGGTCAGCAGCAGGACACGCGAGGTGTACGGCATCAATTCAACCACCTGGCCCATCAGCCCGCGTGCATCGAGCACCGGTTGACCGAGCACCACGCCGTCGCGCTCACCTTTGTTGATGATGATGCGATGGGTGAAGGGGTTGGGGTCCATGCCGATCAACTCGGCCACTTCGACCTTTTCATTGACCAATGCGGAGGAATTGAGCAACTCGCGCAGCCGAACGTTCTGCTCGGTCAGGGCCGCGAGCTTTTGCATGCGCCCCTGCAACAGCAGGTTTTCGGTCTTGAGTTTTTCGTTTTCGGCGACGAGCTCGGTGCGGCTGCCGAACTGACTGGCGACCCCTTCCCACAAGCGGCCGGGCAGGTCCGTGATCCAGTAGGCATCCATGAGCACCAGCGACGCTTGCTTGCGCGCGGGCTTGAGCAGATCGAAACGTGCATCGACCACCATCAGTGCGACCGCGAGCACGGCCAGCACCAACAGGCGCACGCCCAACGAAGGGCCTTTGGTGAAAAGCGGTTTAATAAGCCGCTCCTCCCAGGCAAATGTTCTGTTTATTCATACGGCATCAAACCGGCCTGGATGAAGACTGACAGAAGATAAACGCCAACAGGCAGCACTGCAAAGTGCTGCCTGTGCGTTCACCCACGTATTGCATTCGAAGCTTATTCGCTCGAAAGCAGATCCATGGTGTGCTTATCCATCATTTCCAGCGCACGGCCACCGCCGCGAGCGACACAGGTCAGCGGGTCTTCGGCAACGATCACCGGCAGACCGGTTTCCTGGGCCAGCAACTTGTCGAGGTCACGCAGCAGCGCGCCACCACCAGTCAGCACCAGGCCACGCTCGGCGATGTCGGAAGCCAGTTCCGGCGGCGATTGCTCCAGCGCGCTTTTCACCGCCTGAACGATGGTGGCCAGCGACTCTTGCAGAGCCTCGAGCACTTCGTTGGAGTTCAGGGTGAATGCGCGTGGAACGCCTTCGGCCAGGTTGCGACCGCGAACATCGACTTCGCGCACTTCGCCGCCCGGGTAGGCAGTACCGATTTCCTGCTTGATGCGCTCGGCGGTGGATTCACCGATCAGGCTGCCGTAGTTGCGGCGCACGTAGGTGATGATCGCTTCGTCGAAACGGTCGCCGCCGACACGTACGGATTCGGCGTAAACCACACCGTTGAGGGAGATCAGGGCGATTTCAGTGGTACCACCGCCGATGTCCACAACCATCGAACCGCGCGCTTCTTCAACCGGCAGGCCGGCACCGATCGCAGCAGCCATCGGCTCTTCGATCAGGAACACTTCACGGGCACCGGCGCCAAGGGCCGATTCACGGATGGCACGACGCTCAACCTGGGTGGACTTGCATGGAACGCAGATCAGCACACGAGGGCTGGGCTGCAGGAAACTGTTTTCGTGAACCTTGTTGATAAAGTACTGCAGCATCTTTTCGCAGACGCTGAAGTCGGCGATCACGCCGTCCTTCATCGGACGAATGGCGGCAATGTTGCCCGGCGTACGGCCGAGCATGCGCTTGGCCTCGGTGCCGACAGCGACGACACTTTTCTGGTTACCGTGTGTCCGAATGGCCACAACCGATGGCTCATTCAGGACGATACCGCGCTCGCGCACGTAAATAAGGGTGTTGGCAGTGCCCAGGTCAATGGAAAGATCGCTGGAAAACATGCCACGCAGTTTCTTGAACATGGGAAAGGGACCCTAGGCAACGCGTGGGTAAAAAAGTGCGGCAAACTCTAACAACGACAGGGATTTTGGGCAAGGCGCCAATATGTTAAATTGGCCGCTTTTCTGTGCACCAAGCCCCACAATCGCGGCCTTATGACCGTAGAAGTGCGGTAGTGTTCCGACAATCTAACACACGGACGCCGTCCGTTCTGTTTTCCACTGGAGAATCCCGATGGCGCTAGAACGCTCCGACGTGGAAAAAATCGCGCACCTGGCCTGCCTTGGCCTCAACGATGCCGATCTTCCGCACATTACTTCCGCCCTCAACAGCATTCTCGGGCTGGTCGACGAAATGCAGGCCGTTGATACCGACGGTATCGAGCCGCTGGCCCACCCCCTGGAAGCCAGTCAGCGCCTGCGCGCCGACGTGGTGACCGAGACGAATAATCGCGAGGCCTACCAGTCCATCGCACCAGCGGTCGAAAACGGCCTGTATCTGGTTCCGAAAGTCATCGACTAAAGGGAAAGAGCCTGCAATGCATCAAATGACTCTGGCCGAGATCGCCCGCGGTCTCGCCGATAAAAAGTTTTCTTCCGAAGAGCTGACCAAAGTCCTGCTGGCGCGTATTACCCAGCTCGACCCGCAGCTCAACAGTTTCATCAGCCTCACCGAGGATCTGGCCATCGAGCAGGCGAAAGCCGCCGATGCACGCCGGGCCAACGGTGAGAGCGGCGCCCTGCTCGGCGCGCCGATCGCCCACAAGGATCTGTTCTGCACCCAGGGCATCCGCACCAGCTGCGGCTCGAAGATGCTCGACAACTTCAAGGCTCCATACGACGCCACCGTAGTCGCGAAACTGGCCGCTGCCGGCGCCGTGACCCTGGGCAAGACCAACATGGACGAATTCGCCATGGGTTCGGCCAACGAGTCGAGCTGGTACGGCGCAGTGAAAAACCCGTGGAATCTGGAACACGTACCGGGTGGTTCGTCCGGTGGTTCGGCGGCGGCAGTTGCCGCTCGTTTGTTGCCAGCCGCCACGGCCACTGACACCGGCGGTTCGATCCGTCAGCCGGCGGCGTTCACCAACCTCACCGGCCTGAAGCCGACCTACGGTCGCGTTTCGCGCTGGGGCATGATTGCCTACGCTTCCAGCCTCGATCAGGGCGGCCCGTTGGCGCGCACGGCCGAAGACTGCGCGATCCTGCTGCAAGGCATGGCCGGCTTCGACCCGAACGATTCCACCAGCATCGATGAGCCGGTTCCGGATTACTCCGCCAGCCTCGGCGAGTCGCTGCAAGGCCTGCGCATCGGCGTGCCGAAGGAATACTTCAGCGCCGGTCTCGACCCGCGCATTGCCGAGCTGATCCAGAACAGCATCCAGCAGTTGCAGAAGCTCGGTGCGGTGATCAAGGAAATCAGCCTGCCGAACATGCAGCACGCGATCCCGGCTTATTACGTGATCGCCCCGGCAGAGGCCTCCTCGAACCTGTCGCGTTTCGACGGCGTGCGTTTCGGCCATCGCTGCGAGAACCCGGAAAACCTCATCGACCTGTACAAGCGTTCCCGTGGCGAAGGCTTCGGCGCGGAAGTGCAGCGCCGGATCATGGTCGGTGCCTACGCGTTGTCCGCCGGTTACTACGACGCCTACTACCTGAAAGCGCAGAAGATTCGTCGCCTGGTGAAGAACGATTTCATGGCTGCCTTCAATGAAGTCGACATCATCCTCGGCCCGACCACGCCGAACCCGGCCTGGAAGCTTGGCGCGAAGAACAGCGACCCAGTCGCTGCATACCTGGAAGACGTCTACACCATCACCGCCAACCTCGCCGGCCTGCCGGGCCTGTCGATGCCGGCCGGTTTTGTCGACGGTCTGCCGGTGGGCGTGCAGTTGCTCGCGCCGTATTTCCAGGAAGGCCGCCTGTTGAACGTTGCCCACCAGTATCAGCTCAACACTGACTGGCACACCCGCACCCCAACCGGCTTCTGAGGAGACACACATGCAATGGGAAGTCGTGATCGGGCTGGAGATTCACACTCAGCTCACCACCCGGTCGAAAATCTTTTCCGGTAGTTCCACCACGTTCGGTTCCGAGCCGAACACCCAGGCCAGCCTGATCGATCTGGGCATGCCCGGCGTGCTGCCGGTACTCAACCAGGAAGCGGTGCGCATGGCGGTGATGTTCGGTCTGGCGATTGACGCCGAGATCGGCCAGCACAACGTGTTCGCCCGCAAGAACTACTTCTACCCGGATCTGCCGAAGGGCTACCAGATCAGCCAGATGGAATTGCCGATCGTTGGCAAGGGCCACCTGGACATCGCCCTGGAAGACGGCACGGTCAAACGCGTCGGCATCACCCGTGCGCACCTGGAAGAAGACGCCGGCAAGAGCCTGCACGAAGAATTCAACGGTGCCACCGGCATCGACCTGAACCGTGCCGGCACGCCGCTGCTGGAAATCGTCTCCGAGCCGGACATGCGCAGCGCCAAGGAAGCCGTGGCTTACGTCAAAGCGATCCACGCGCTGGTGCGTTACCTGGGTATCTGCGACGGCAACATGGCCGAAGGCTCGCTGCGTTGCGACTGCAACGTCTCGGTGCGCCCGAAAGGCCAGGTCGAGTTCGGCACTCGCTGCGAGATCAAGAACGTCAACTCGTTCCGCTTCATCGAGAAGGCAATCAACTCCGAGATCCAGCGTCAGATCGAACTGATCGAGGACGGCGGCAAAGTGATCCAGCAGACCCGCCTGTACGATCCGAACAAGGACGAGACCCGTCCGATGCGTTCGAAAGAGGAAGCCAACGACTACCGTTACTTCCCCGATCCGGACCTGCTGCCGGTGGTCATCGAAGAGTCGTTCCTCGGTGAAGTGCGTGCCACCCTGCCGGAACTGCCACCGCAAAAGCGCGAGCGCTTCCAGAGCCAGTTCGGTCTGTCGGCCTACGACGCCAACGTGCTGGCCACCAGCCGTGAACAGGCGGATTACTTCGAGAAGGTCGCAGCCATCGGTGGCGACGCGAAACTGGCGGCGAACTGGGTGATGGTCGAGTTGGGCAGCCTGCTCAACAAGCAGGGCCTGGACATCGAAGACTCGCCAGTCTCCGCCGAGCAACTGGGCGGCATGCTGCAGCGCATCAAGGACAACACCATCTCCGGCAAGATCGCCAAGGTGGTGTTCGAAGCGATGGCCAACGGCGAAGGCAGTGCTGACGAGATCATCGAGAAGCGCGGCCTCAAGCAAGTCACCGACACCGGCGCGATCTCCGCCGTGCTCGATGAAATGCTCGCGGCCAACGCCGAACAGGTCGAACAGTACCGCGCGGCAGACGAAGCCAAACGCGGCAAGATGTTCGGCTTCTTCGTCGGCCAGGCCATGAAAGCCTCGAAAGGCAAGGCCAACCCGCAGCAGGTGAACGAACTGCTGAAAAGCAAGCTCGAAGGCTGACCACCAATGGAGCCAGATCCAAAGCCTGGCTCCATCCCCCGTGGAAGGGACCTGTGGCGAGGGGATTTATCCCCGTTGGGCCGCGAAGCGGCCCCAATTGCTGAGCTTGATTTGCACCAGATAAATCGAGTTCTCAGTTTTGGGACTGCTGCGCAGTCCAACGGGGATAAATCCCCTCGCCACAGGTCACTCCTACATTTGATCCGGGATACCTTTGAATGAAGCGTCTGTTGCTGAGCAGCGCCCTGCTCTCTCTGCTGGCCGGTTGCGCCAGTACCAACACCATCGACCCGCACGGTTACGACCAGACCGGCGTCGCCTCCTACTATGGAGCCAAACATCACGGTAAACGCACCGCCAGCGGCGAAGCGTTCAACCAGCATTCCCTGACCGCCGCCCACCGCCAGTTGCCGTTCGGCACGCGGGTGAAGGTCACCAACCTGAAAAATGATGAATCAGTCGTGGTCCGCATCAATGACCGCGGCCCGCACACCCGTGGCCGGCTGATCGATCTGTCGCGCGAGGCCGCCGATGAAATCGGCATGCTGCGCAGCGGCACCGCACGGGTTCGCGTGCAGGCCCTGGACTGATGGAGCGCCGACCATTTTCGGACTAGCCGATCTGCCGCTGATCAACGTCATCGAATTGCTCAGCGGCCTGGTTCTTTTGCTCATCGGCGCCGAGCTGATGGTGCGCGCCGCCGTGCGCCTGGCCGAGCGCCTGCACGTGCGTCCGTTGATCATCGGCCTGACCATCGTCGCTCTCGGCAGCAGCGCGCCGCAGATGACCGTGAGCCTGCAAGCGGCGCTGACCGACAACCCGGACATCGCCGTCGGCAGCGTGGTCGGCAGCGGCATCTTCAACATCCTCGTCACCCTTGGCCTCTCGGCACTAATCATTCCGCTGCGCGTGTCGCGGCAACTGGTGCGCCTGGATATCCCGCTGATGATCGGCGCCAGCCTGCTGGTATTCATCCTCGCCTGGAATAAAGATCTCGGGCGTTTCGACGGCGTCCTGCTGCTCGGGGCGTTGGCGCTGTACCTTGGCTTGTTGTTCCGCCAGTCGCGACACTCGACCCGCCCCCATACAGAGCGACCCACCGAGACGCAGCAATCCTGGCTGATCAGTGTGCTGATGATTCTCGCTGGCCTGGCCATGCTGGTGTTCGCCGGGCGTTTGCTGCTCGGCGCCGCCGTGGTCGTGGCCACCGACCTTGGCCTGTCCGAACGGGTCATCGGTCTGACCGTGGTCGCGGTCGGCACTTCGCTGCCGGAGCTGGCGACCTCGCTGATCGCCGCGTTGCGCGGGCAGCGCGACATTGCCGTGGGCAACGTGATCGGCGCCAACCTGTTCAACCTGCTCGGGGTGCTCGGGCTGACCGCCCTACTCGCACCGACGCCGCTTTCCGTTTCCCCGAATGCACTAGATTTCGACTTGCCGGTGATGCTCGGCGTCGCGGCGCTGTGCTTGCCGGTGTTCTATTCCGGCTATCGCGTGACCCGGGCCGAAGGCTTGCTGCTGCTTGGTTTGTATCTGGTCTACGGGCTGCATGTGGTGTCGTTCACCACCGGCATGCCGCTGGCCGGCAAACTCGAGCGCTTGATGCTGTTTTATGTCCTGCCGGCGCTGCTGACGTTTCTGCTGTTCACGTCGATCCGCGCCTGGCGTCGCCAACACCACAAGAGAGATGTGCCATGAGCGAGTCGAAGCAGTCCGGGGTTGAAATCCGTCGTCAGGTCATGGGCGATGCGTTCGTTGATCGCGCCCTGGGCAACGCCACCGAGTTCACCCAGCCGTTGCAGGATTTCGTCAATGAACACGCCTGGGGCGGCGTGTGGAATCGCGAAGGCTTGTCGCTGAAAACCCGCAGCCTGATCACCCTCGCCGCGCTGACCGCGTTGAAGTGTCCGCAGGAGTTGAAAGGCCATGTGCGCGGTGCGCTGAACAACGGCTGCACGGTGGAAGAGATTCGCGAGGCGCTGCTGCATTGCGCGGTGTATGCCGGCGTACCGGCGGCGATCGATGCGTTTCGCGCGGCGCAGGAAGTGATCGATACCTACCAGAAACCGCAGTGACCGCCTTCGCGAGCAGGCTCGCTCCCACATTTGCAATGCGCTTCCCTGTGGGAGCGAGCCTGCTCGCGAAGAGGCCCTGGCAGACAATGCGAATCCTTGCTCAGATCCACCCACCCCACTGCAACACAAAGATCCCGACATTGGTGGTAATCGCCGCCATCAAGGTGGTCATCACGATGATCGCCGCTGCCAGCTCATGATTGCCCTGCGCTGCCCGGGCCATGACGAAACTCGCCGCTGCCGTCGGGCTGCCGAAGTACAGAAAAAGAATCCCCAGTTCCGCCCCGCGAAAGCCCCACAGCCACGCGCCCACGGTTGCCAGTAACGGCAGACCGACCATCTTCACCAGACTGGAACTGAGCGCCATCTTGCCGCTCTTGCGCAACGCCGCCAGCGACAGCGTGCCGCCGATACAGATCAGCGCCAGCGGCAAAGTGGTCTGCGCCAGATACTGGCCGGAGGTTTCCAGCCAGCCCGGCAAACCGATCTTGAAATAAGCGAATGGCGCCGCCGAAATCACGCTGATGATCAGCGGGTTGCTGAACACGCTTTTGCAGATGCTCCACGGATCGGACTTGATCACCGGGCTGTACACCGCCAGTACGATGGTGGAGAGCGTGTTGTAGAACAAGATCACCAGCGCCGCGAGAATTGCCCCGAGGGAAATGCCGTAATCGCCGTACATGCTCGCGGCGAGTGCAAGGCCGATCACGCCGTTGTTGCCACGAAACGCGCCCTGGGTGTAGATGCCGCGATCTTCCCGCGGACATTTGAAAATCGCCCAGCCCCAGGCCACGGCGAAACTCACCAGGGTCGCGAGGGAAAAGTAGATGAGCAGCGAGGGTTGCAGCGCGGCGTGCAGGTCGGCGTGGAGAATGCCGAGAAACAGCAGCGCCGGCATGGTCACGTTGAACACCAGCGACGAGGCGGTGTGGATGAAGTTGTCGTTGATCCAGTCGATGCGCTTGAGCAGCACACCGAGAAACAGCATGGCAAACACCGGCGCGGTGATGTTCAGGGTTTCAAGAAAGATTGCCAGCATGCCGGAGAGCCTTGGGTGAGCGTCGATAGGGGGCTAATGATAAGCCACTTTCACCCTGATCGTTCCCACGCTCTGCGTGGGAATGCAGCCCCGGGACGCTCTGCGTCCCAAAGCGTGACGCGGAGCGTCACATGAGGCATTCCCACGCAGAGCGTGGGAACGATCACAGGCACCGCAAGTCCTTCGGCGTCTGGCAGATCGCATTCGCGAGCAGGCTCGCTCCCACATTTGCAATGCATATCCCTGTGGGAGCGAGCCTGCTCGCGAAGAACGATGACGCGGTCTCAGGTAATCGGCGCCGGGTTGAACAGGGTGATGTCGTTATGCAGCTTGTGCTTTTCCGCCCAGGTCTGTTGCTTGCCACTGGCAACATCCAGGTAATAGTGAAACAACTCCCAGCCGAGTTCTTCGATGGTCGCGCGCCCGGTGGCAATGCGTCCGGCGTCGATGTCGATCAGGTCCGGCCAGCGCTGCGCCAGTTCAGTCCGCGTCGATACCTTGACCACCGGCGCCATGGCCAGCCCATAAGGCGTGCCGCGACCGGTGGTGAACACGTGCAGGTTCATCCCCGCCGCCAGTTGCAGCGTCCCGCAGACAAAATCGCTGGCCGGCGTCGCGCAGAAAATCAGGCCCTTGTGCTTGAAACGCTCGCCCGGGCCGAGCACGCCATTGATCGCGCTGCTGCCGGACTTGACGATCGAGCCCAGCGACTTCTCGACAATGTTCGACAACCCGCCCTTCTTGTTACCCGGCGTGGTGTTGGCGCTGCGATCGGCTTCGCCCTTGGCCAGGTAACGGTCGTACCAGTCCATCTCGCGTACCAGCTCTTCGGCGACGGTTTGCGTTTGCGCCCGCGACGTCAGCAGGTAGATCGCATCGCGCACTTCGGTGACTTCGGAAAACATCACCGTCGCCCCCGCGCGCAACAGCAAATCCGAGGCATAACCCAGCGCCGGGTTGGCGGTGATGCCGGAGAAGGCATCGCTGCCGCCACACTGCATACCGAGAATCAGCTCGGAGGCCGGCACGGTTTCGCGACGGCGCTGGTCGAGTTTCTTCAAACGCACTTCGGCCAGTTCCATGATCTGCTCGATCATTTCGGTGAAGCCGTGACTGGAATCCTGCAAGCGGTACAGCCACGGATCGCTGAGATCCACCGAGGCATCGTCCTCGTGCATCACCTGCCCGGCCTGCAATTTCTCGCAGCCCAGACCGATCACCAGTGCTTCGCCACCCAGGTTCGGGTTGCGCGCCAGATTGCGCACGGTACGAATCGGGATGTAGGCATCGGTCGCGGTAATCGCCACACCGCAGCCATAACTGTGGGTCAGTGCCACCACGTCATCGACGTGCGGGTACTTCGGCAGCAGCTCTTCCTTGATGCGCTTGACCGCGTGATCGAGCACGCCGGTGACGCACTGCACGGTGGTGGTGATGCCGAGGATGTTGCGCGTGCCGACGGTGCCGTCGGCGTTGCGATAACCCTCGAACGTGAAGCCTTCCAGCGGTGCCTGCGCATCCGGCACATCGGTGGACAGCGGCAAGCTGTCCAGCGGCGGCGCGGTGGGCATGCGCAGTTGATCTTCCTTGACCCAACTGCCGCGACGGATCGGCTGCAAGGCGTAGCCGATGATCTGCCCGTAACGAATCACCGGGCCGCCTTCGGGAATATCCTCCAGGGTGACCTTGTGGCTCTGCGGTACGAAATCCAGGGTGACCAGGCCGTCGGCGAACTCGGTACCGGCCGGTACGCCCTGATCGTTGACCACCACTACAACGTTGTCCCGCTCGTGCAGGCGGATGTAGCGCGGCGAGTCGGAATGTTCAATCAACTGCATGACGCCGCTCCTCAGGAATGCGCTTGAGACAAATTGCCGGTGGCTTCATTGCCGCCCTTGGCTGGCGGCTCTTTCAACACCACACGCTTGATCGGGCCGACGATCACCAGATAGCTGAACACCGCGACCAGTGCGTTGGCGCCGACAAACACCAGCGCCCACTTGAACGAGCCAGTGGAGCTGATGATGTAGCCAATGACGATCGGCGTGGTGATCGAAGCGATGTTGCCGAAGGTGTTGAACAGGCCACCGCTCAGACCGGCGATCTGTTTCGGCGAAGTATCGGAGACCACCGCCCAGCCCAGTGCGCCAACGCCTTTGCCGAAGAATGCCAGGGCCATGAAGCCCACGACCATCCATTCCACTTCAACATAGTTGCACGCGACGATACTGCTCGACACCAGCAGGCCGGCGATGATCGGCGCCTTGCGAGCGAAAGTCAGCGAATGGCCCTTGCGCAGCAGGTAGTCGGAAATCACCCCGCCGAGCACGCCGCCGATAAAGCCGCAGATCGCCGGCAACGAAGCGATGAAACCGGCCTTGAGAATGGTCATGCCACGCTCTTGCACCAGATACACCGGGAACCAGGTCAGGAAGAAATAGGTGATGCCGTTGATGCAGTACTGGCCCAGATACACGCCCAGCATCATGCGGTTGGTCAGCAGCTGACGGATGTAATCCCACTTCGGACCGTCGGACTTCTTGCCCTTCTGATCCATGTCGACCATGCCGCCGTTGTCAGCGATGTGCTTGAACTCGGCCTCGTTGACCCGTGGGTGTTCGCGCGGGCTGTAGATGACTTTCAGCCACACCAGCGAGAACACGATACCGAGGATACCCATGACGATGAACACGTGCTCCCAGCCGAAGCTGTAGACGATCCAGCCCATCAACGGCGCGAACAGCACGGTGGCAAAGTATTGCGCCGAATTGAAGATCGCCGAAGCGGTGCCGCGTTCAGCGGTCGGGAACCACGCCGCCACGATGCGCGCGTTGCCGGGGAACGATGGCGCTTCCGCCAGGCCCACCAGGAAACGCAGCATGAACAGCGCAACCACTGCCGTGGACATGCCGAATTCACCGACGAAGCCTTGCAGCACGGTGAACAGCGACCAGGTGAAAATGCTCAGGGCATAGACTTTTTTCGAGCCGAAGCGATCGAGCAGCCAGCCACCGGGAATTTGCCCGGCGACGTAGGCCCAACCGAATGCGGAGAAGATGTAGCCGAGGGTAACGGCGTCGATGCCAAGGTCCTTTTGCAGGCTGGAACCGGCAATGGCGATCGTGGCACGGTCGGCGTAGTTGATCGTGGTCACCAGAAACAGCATGAGCAGGATCAAATAGCGGACGTGAGTCGGCTTGGAGGATTGCATGCAGATGTACTCCCACTGATTATTTTTATGCGGGTAAAACATTCTTTGGTCTTGTGCCGCGCAGGGCCTCAGGCGATGGCCCGGCGCGGGTGCAGCGGGGTTACGATCCGATGTAACTGGTCTTCACGACCGTGTAGAACTCTTGTGCATAGCGGCCCTGCTCACGGGAGCCGTAGGACGAGCCTTTACGCCCGCCGAACGGTACGTGGTAATCCACACCGGCGGTCGGCAGGTTGACCATCACCATCCCGGCCTGGGAGTGGCGCTTGAAGTGGTTGGCGTACTTCAGCGAGGTGGTGGCGATGCCGGCCGACAAGCCGAATTCGGTGTCGTTGGCCATTGCCAGCGCAGCTTCGTAATCGGCCACACGAACAATGTTGGCCACCGGGCCGAAAATTTCTTCGCGGCTGATGCGCATCGACGCTTCGCTGTCGGCAAACAGGGTTGGCGCGAGGAAGTAGCCCTCGGTGTCGCAAGTCACCACACCACCGCCGCTGACCAGACGTGCACCTTCGGACTGGCCGATGTCGATGTACTTCATGTCCTGTTCAAGCTGCGCCTGGGAAACCACCGGACCTATGTCGGTGCCGGCTTTCAGCGCGTGGCCGACCTTGATCGACTTCATGCGCTCGGCCATCGCTTCAACGAACTTGTCGTGGATGCCAGCGGTGACGATCAGACGGCTCGACGCTGTGCAGCGCTGGCCGGTGGAGTAGAACGCGCTCTGCACCGACAGCTCGACCGCTTGCTTGAGGTCGGCGTCGTCGAGAATGATCTGCGGGTTCTTGCCGCCCATTTCCAGCTGCACCTTGGCCTGGCGCGAAACGCAGTTGACCGCGATCTGACGACCCACGCCCACCGAACCGGTGAAGCTGATGCCGTCGACTTTCGGGCTGTTGACCAACGCCTCGCCAACCACGCGACCGCTGCCCATTACCAGGTTGAACACACCGGCCGGGAAGCCCGCGCGGGAGATGATTTCCGCCAGCGCCCAGGCGCAGCCCGGCACCAGATCGGCAGGCTTGAGCACGACGCAGTTGCCGTAGGCCAGGGCCGGGGCGATTTTCCACGCCGGGATGGCGATCGGGAAGTTCCACGGGGTGATCAGACCGACCACGCCCAGCGCTTCGCGAGTGACTTCGACGTTGACGCCCGGGCGTACCGACGGCACATAGTCACCGGACAGGCGCAGGCATTCGCCGGCGAAGAACTTGAAAATATTGCCGGCGCGGGTCACTTCACCGATCGCTTCCGGCAGGGTCTTGCCCTCTTCACGGGCCAACAGCGTGCCGAGCTCTTCGCGACGGGCGAGGATCTCGCTGCCGACTTTATCCAGCGAATCGTGACGGGCCTGAATGCCCGAAGTGGAGTACGCCGGGAACGCAGCGCGAGCAGCGTCGATGGCGGCGTTGACCTGGGTCAGGTCAGCCTTGGCGTAGTCGCCGATGGTGTCGCTGAGTTCGGACGGGTTGATGTTGGCCGAGTAATCGGCACCGGCGACCCATTCGCCATTGATGTAGTTGTCGTAGCGTTTTGCAGTTGTCACAGGGCAGCCCTCAACTCTAAAAGCCTTCACGCAAAAAGCCGCTGATTGCTCAGCGGCCTCGCTTTTCTCGTTTATTGCGCGCCTTGCTTGTCGATCAGCGCGGCGAGCATTTCGTACTCTTCGCCGGTCAGGTCGGTCAGCGGCGCACGCACCGGACCTGCGTCATAGCCGGCGATTTTTGCACCTGCCTTGACGATGCTCACGGCGTAACCGGCCTTGCGGTTGCGGATGTCCAGGTACGGCAGGAAGAAGTCGTCGATGATCTTGCCGACGGTGGCGTGATCTTCGCGAGCGATCGCGTGGTAGAAGTCCATCGCGGTTTTCGGGATGAAGTTGAACACCGCCGAGGAGTAGACCGGCACGCCCAACGCCTTGTAGGCAGCGGCGTAGACTTCAGCGGTCGGCAGACCACCGAGGTAGCTGAAGCGATCACCGAGGCGGCGACGGATCGACACCATCAACTCGATATCGCCCAGGCCATCCTTGTAGCCGATCAGGTTCGGGCAGCGCTCGGCCAGACGTTCCAGCAGCGGCGCGTTGAGGCGGCAAACGTTGCGGTTGTAGACGACCACGCCGATCTTCACCGATTTGCACACGGCTTCAACGTGGGCGGCAACACCGTCCTGGCTCGCTTCGGTCAGGTAGTGCGGCAGCAGCAACAGGCCTTTGGCGCCCAGACGCTCGGCTTCCTGAGCGTATTCGATGGCTTGGCGGGTCGAACCACCAACACCAGCGAGGATTGGCACGCTGGTCGCGCAGGTGTCGACGGCAGTCTTGATGATTTCCGAATACTCGCTGGCGGCCAGGGAGAAGAACTCACCGGTGCCGCCGGCGGCGAACAGAGCCGAAGCGCCATACGGAGCCAGCCATTCCAGGCGTTTGATGTAGCCCGCGCGGTTGAAATCGCCCTGCGCGTTGAAATCGGTCACCGGGAAAGACAGCAGGCCGGCAGAGAGGATGGACTTCAGTTCTTGTGGATTCATTATTCGAACACCCTGGTAGCAACGTTTTATTGTGAGTGGACCGTTCAGCCTTCGCCGAAGTTGTAGGTCATCGTACAACTTAAAAAATAACCGTCAACTGCATTTCATCGTTGGCAGGGCTTTTTTGTCCGACAAAATCACTGCTTATGCCTCTGGAAATCGCTGGAAGGCCCGTCCTTGAAGCATTTGCTCGCGGAAATATCCGGTCTGGATTCGTTTAATTCTGAGGGGACCAGCGGCTCGTAAAGTACGTCGACTGCCACGAAGGATCGTGGCGAACCACTCAAAGGAAGCCGTTATGTCGATGCACTTTGCTGCCCCTACCCTCACCCACATCGCCCCCGCACAGGACGACTGCGTCACGCTTCAGCTCTCGCAATTGCCGGACATCCTCACCGTGCAGGTCCCGGATTCCAGCGATTTCGCAGCGAACTGGAGCGTCTACGCGATTCTCGGCAGCGATGGAGAAGAACCTGAATGGGAAGGTGATGAAGTGGACACTGGCGCCTGGGATGACGCCGAGGATGAAATGGAAAAGCTCTTCGACATCGAGGTGCAGCTGCCGAAAGAAGCATTGCAACCGTACCTGAACCGCGAGGTGGAACTGCGCTACAAGTTTCGGGATGAGTCGAGTATGGAGCCGTATTCGCAGGGGTTGAGGTTGCGGATCGAGGCGTGAACACGGCGTTTCTCATCACCATTTCACGTTTCCAGGCGCAGCCGCTTTGCGTGACGACCGTTGGTCGGGACTGGTATTTCTAACAGGTGCGCAAGAAAGGGCCTAACTGAGCTAATGACCGCAGGGGATAGCGAACCGGCTCCTATCGTAGCGCGTCATTACTACGGAATTAAAAGGTTTGATTAGGTATAAAAGGAATTTCAATCATGACTGCAAACCCAACAAACCTCGCCCCGCCTCAACTTCTCGAAGCCACCGTGCATGACGGGAAACTCACGCTTTACATCCATAATTTGGTTGACCCTGCTCACGGCAGCGTCGAGTCGTACCCAAATGTTATGGAGGGAGACAAGGTGATCTTCGAGGTGAGCACTTCCACAGGGAACCAAGATAAGCAGGAGCTCGAAGTAAAATCACCCACCGACGCCTCATTTGTATTCGTTATTGCGAAAAAAATCTTTGCAGAAAAATTTGAGCCGGGTGCCATCGCTACATTGAGCTATAGCGTGCAGAGATCATCTGGTAATACTGCACAGTCTGAAGAGCAGAAGGTTTATCTCGAACTCTGACAACATCACCCCTGCGCCTGCGCCTCTTCATGGGCCTGGCGCAGTCTTTCGCGGCTGTTCGTCAGGTGCAGACGCATCGCCGCACGCGCGGCATCGGAATCCTGGCGGGCAATCGCGTCGTAGATTTCTTCGTGCTCGCGGCTCAGGCGGCCCATGTAGTGCTGCTGGTCATCATGAGCCAAACGCGCCGAGTTTAGCCGCGTACGTGGAATGATGCTGGTGCCCAGGTGCGTCATGATGTCGGTGAAGTAGCGGTTGCCGGTGGACAGGGCGATTTCCAGGTGGAAAGCGAAGTCCGACGACACCGCATCGCTGGCATGCGAGGCGCTTTCGTTCAGAGCGTCGAGGGCGGCGCGCATGGTTGCCAGTTGTTCGGGGCTGCGGCGTTGCGCGGCGAGGCCGGCGGATTCGACTTCGAGGCTGATGCGCAATTCGAGAATCGCCAGCACATCACGCAGAGTGACAACGGTGGCCGGATCGATACGGAAACCGCTCGGGCTCGGTGTGTCGAGAACAAAGGTGCCGATGCCGTGGCGGGTTTCCACCTGACCGGCGGCCTGCAGACGGGAAATCGCCTCGCGCACCACAGTGCGGCTGACGCCATGGGCTTCCATGATTGCCGACTCGGTGGGCAATTTGTCGCCACGCTTGAGCAGGCCATCGCGGATCTGCTCGCTCAACACCGTCACCAATTCCTGGGCGAGGCTGCGGCGCTTGCGGGGGAGGCGCGGGGTGTCGATCAGCTTTTCCATGGTCTGCATCTTGTCTCGAAAGTTCGGCTTGGCGCCATCATAGCTCAAGCGAGTTGTACGATCACCGGGCAGATCACATTACCCCACTGTGGGAGCGAGCCTGCTCGCGAAAGCGGTGGTTCAGACGACAGATTCGTCGACCGATATGGCCCCTTCGCGAGCAGGCTCGCTCCCACAGGTGAGTGTTCAGACAGTTATGGCCTGTTCGACCAGACGCCCGCTGTCGATCCGCACATGCCGTGGATGGAATCGTTTCAAACTGCTTCGGTGACCGACGCTGACAATGCTCAACCCCGGAATCTCGTCGATCAACGCCTGATACAAGGTCGCCTCGTCTTCTTCATCCATCGCCGAAGTGGCTTCGTCCATGTACAACCATTGCGGTGCATAAAGGAGCGCGCGGGCGAAGGCCAGGCGTTGCTGTTCACCCGGCGAGAGCATGCGCTGCCAATGATTGGCTTCATCCAGCCGCCCAACCAAGTGCGGCAGACGACAGGTTTCCAGCACCTGTGCATAACGCTCCGGCGTGTAAGTGTCGCCCGGTTGTG
>NZ_RAZO01000303.1:0-1749 GCF_004307535.1 Pseudomonas sp. Sample_9 | reverse complement strand
CCGCCAGAGTTTCCCGATATCGACCCAGAGAGCGGCCTGAAAGCCCTGGTCTTCCGCCGCATCAGCTGAAACACCAGAAACCCCTCTGTGGGAGCGAGCCTGCTCGCGAAAGCGGCACATCAGACAAAAATTTGCTGACTGATACACCGCTATCGCGAGCAGGCTCACTCCCACACAAGTTCTGCGTTGATCAAAAAGCCGTCGGCCGCAGCACCAGCGCAAACAACTCACCATGCCCGGTGACATTGAGTTTGTGATAGAGATTGCGTCGATGCACTTTCACGGTCTCCGGCGAAATTCCCATCTGCTGGGCCATCGCCTTGCTGGAAAAGCCCTGCAGAATCAGGCGCGCCGTGTCGATCTCGCGCGCGGTCAGCCGGGCATCGAAACGGTCCAGCAGCGTCGCCAGATCACCCACCACCGCTTCAGCCACCAGCCCTTGCGGCGGCAGCAACTGCATGTGGCGATGCATCGCCGCCAATACCCAGTCACGAACGCACAACAGTCGGCCCTGCTCGGCCATGCCAAACGCGGTCGAGCGGCCCAGGGACAAGCCGAGTACCGCGCCTTCGACGTTGATCAGAAACTGCAGTTCATCCTCGCCCACCACGGCACGAAAGTAGCTCTGGTAGTACTCGCTGTGCAGAAACTGGTCCGGCGCAACGGACGCCAGGCTATGCAGGCCGTCGCTGATCCCGCTGACGGCGGCTTGATAGAACGGATCGAGCAGGTACATGCCGGCGGTATAGCCGGCCAGCTCTTGCTGATCGTCGGCATAGCCCTTGCTGTCGAAGTCGATCAACAAATGCGGCGGCTGGCCGGCCTGCATCAGCGCGACGAGGGCATTGTCCAGCGGCACCAGCAGGCGCAGGGTGTCGACCAGCGCGCGCCAGAAACCGTCCTGCCCGAGGTGGGAAAATACCCGTGCCAGACTCTGATGCACCGGCAATTCCTGCAACAACGCGTCCACGCTCTACCCCTTTCGAGTAACCCATGATGGGAATGGGGCTGGTGTGACCGGCCCGTTAGCCTGACCACTCCAGTTCATCACCGGCCTGCGACAGGCCAGGAGTGCCGCATCATGCGTCGTCACCGTGGATCTATCAACCCGGGCCTGCTGGCCTGTTTTTGTCTCTCCTCGGCTGCCATGGCGGCAGACGTACCGAGCGTGCACGTCTACAACTGGTACGACTACATCGGGCCGAACACGCTGCATGATTTCCAGCGCGACAGCGGCATCCGGCCGGTGTACGACACCTTCGACAGCGCCGAAGTGCTCGAAGGCAAACTGATGACCAGCCGCAGCGGCTACGACGTTGTAGTGGCGAGCAACTTCAGCCTGCCGACCCTGATCAAGGCCGGCGCCCTCGCCCCATTGCCTCGCGATCAACTGCCAGGCTGGCAAAACCTCGACCCCGATCTGCTGAAGAAACTCGCGGTCAACGATCCGGGCAATCAGTACGCCGTGCCTTACCTGTGGGGCACCAACGGCATCGGCTACAACGTCGACAAAGTCCGCGCCGCGCTGGGTGACAAAGCGCCGGTGGATTCCTGGGAGTTGCTGTTCAACGAAGCCAATCTGGCCAAACTGGGCGAGTGCGGCGTGGCGATGCTCGATTCGCCGTCGGAAATGCTGCCGGTCGCCCTGCATTACCTGGGCTTGCCGCCGAACAGCACCGATCCCGAGGACTACAAAAAAGCCGAAGCATTGCTGCTCAAGCTGCGCCCGCACATCGCCTACTTCAACTC
>NZ_RAZO01000174.1:19299-23920 GCF_004307535.1 Pseudomonas sp. Sample_9 | reverse complement strand
ATCACGCCCAGCGCAACCATCCCCGCGCCACGCAGCATCAACGGCACGGCTTTGACGCCGGCATCCGGTTTGATGAACTTGCCGCGCACATACAGCGGCGAGCGCAGGGAGATCAGACGCCAGCCTTTCGACTCAGGGGTCACGGTCAGATCGAGTTGCTCGGTGGCCATGTTCGCCGTGCCATCGATGTAGATGATTGCGTTCTCGGTATCGAAGACAAACAACCGTGTCGTGGCCAGGCCGGTCTTGATGTCGAAGTCCGCCGCCGCGCAATTGATCTTCACTTCCTTGTCGCCAAAGATCTTGCCGACCACGTAGTTGCCGACGTTGAGCCCGGCCAGTTCCATCAGCTCGCGGCTGATCGCACCGTCGTTGATCAGCATCTTCAGATTGCCGTTGGCGCCACCGAGGAGCTTGGCCACGGAGTTGCCCCGGCCACTGATGTCGGCGTCGCCATTGAGCTCACCGAAACTGGTTTTCATCGGCTCGAAGGTCGGGAACAGCTCTTTCAGTTTGAATTTGCGTGCGGTCAACCGCGCGCGGCCTTCCAGCGGCTCGGTGCGGCCATTGAGGCGGATCAGCGCATCCAGGGTGCCGCCGGCAACGCCAAAGCGCAGCGGTTCCAGGCTGAGTTCGCCGTCGTTGAGTTTCAGATGGGTATAGAGGTCATTGAACGGCAGCTTCTCGCTATGGACGATGCGCTTGCCGGTGAACTCGACATCGGCGTCCATGGCGCGCCAGCGATCGGTTTTGAATTCTTCGACCGGCAGGACTTTGTCTGCTGGCTGCTTGCTCGCGCCGCCACGGGCCTTTTGCTCGGTGTTGGAGTCGGCACCGATCAACGGCGCAAGGTCGGCGAACAGCAGTTGATTGGAAACCATTGCGCCGCTGAGTTTTGGCCGTGGCTGGCTGGCCACGTAGGTCAGGTCGCCGTGGATGTCGCTGTCGCCGATCTTGCCGTTGAATTTCTCGTAAGTGAATCTCGCCCCGGCTTCGTCATGCAGCTTGGCGATCAGGTGGCCGTCGGTGGAATACGGTGGGGTGTCCGGCAGCGTCACGCCGGTCAGCGGGTAGAGATTGCCGAGACTGTCGCCAGCGAGTTTCAAGCGCAGGTCGAGGGCGCCGAGATTCAGCGGGTCAGTCAGGGTGCCGGCCAGTTCGATACGGGTATCGCCGATCTTCGCCTGGGCCTGCAACGGGAACGGCTTGCTCGCGTCCTGCAATGCCAGCAACCCGCCGATCTTGCCCTGCCCGGTGAGGTTCTGCCCGTGATACTGGCCTTTGACCTTGAGTGCAAAGGCATAGTCCTGCGGTGCGCCGCCCTTGTCCTGAGCGGTTTTCGCCGCTTTGTCGCCGACAATCTCGCTGAAGGGAATCGGCTTGCCGAGCGGGTCGATCAGCACATCGAGGTTGGTCTTCAAGGTCTGGTCGTCGAGGGTCACATGGCCCTTGTCGAAGCCGATCGCGCCGATATCCACTACCCAGCTCGACGGCTCGGCGTTCGGGTCCTTGGGATCGAATTTGAACGTCCAGTTGGCGCGGCCATCGGCCAGACGTTGCAGCTCGGCATTCGGCTCGGTCAGGTCGATGCGTGGAATCACCACGCGCTGGGCCAGCAGGGCCAGCGGCGAAATGCGCAGCTCGACGCGTTTCAGGGTGACCATCTGCGGCTGTTTCGACCAGTCAGGATTACCCAGGCTCAAGTCCTCGGCGACCACGTGCGGCCACGGCACCCAGGCGCGCCAGCCGCCTTCTTCAGGTTCGCGCTGCCAGATCACCGCGAGGTTGCCATTGATGGCAAACGCCCGGTGCAGTTCTTCCGAAACTTTGGCGTTGATCGTGGGTTTGATCCGGTTCCAGTCGAAAAACACGATGATCAGAATCAAGGCTGCCAGCAGCAGCGCGAGGATGGCGAAAGTCCAGCTGAAGATTTTTCCAATGCGCGTCATGCACAAAGCTCCTGATCACGACCGCACGCCGACATCCCGACGCACAGCTGAAACGGCAGACCGAAGCGGCCCCTATGCAGTCTGTGACTGGCGAAAGGCCCGCAGGTTTAATTGAAAGGCAGTTTAAGCCATAAAAAGCCCGGCAAAACTGACCGATCGGTCGAGCAGTGTTACCGGGACCCGCACTTTTACGAGGCGCGAGTGAGTCGAAAATACCCACGACAGTGCAAAACCGTCGCCCGCAAAGGCCCGATCTAGAGCCTTCGCGCGGAACAATCAATTCTGTTGATTATTACCATTGCGTTTATGAACTTTTATATCGACTTATCGAGAGTAGCATTGCCCTCGTACCCACTTTATCGCCCTCCCAAGGAGCCACTATCATGAAACGCCAATTACTGCTCAGCCTTACCCTGTCGATGCTAGCCAGCACTGCTTTCGCCCTGCCCGCTGCCGATCAGGCCACTCCGCAAGTCAAAGACAGCCACTCGGTGTTCAGCCAGACCGTAGCTTCCGACGGTTCCGAGCGCACTCCACAAGGTCAGACCCTGGCTGAAAATGGTCGCAATCGCCTCGAAGAAAAAGGCCTGGTTCAGGACGGCTCGGATCGCACACCACAAGGCCAGGCCCTGGCTGAAAACGGTCGCAATCGCCTGGAAGAGAAAGGCCTGGTTCAGGACGGTTCGGATCGCACACCACAAGGCCAGATCCTCGCCTCCGATGGTTCGGACCGCACGCCACAAGGCCAGACCCTGGCATCCGACGGTTCCGAGCGCACTCCACAGGGCCAGAACCTGGCTGACGACGGCTTCGATAAAACCCCACTGGGTCAAGCCCTCGCTGAAGGCGGTGGTGACCGTGTGATCGAACGCAACAGCAAATTGAGCTGAGCCCATGACGGCCCGGCAAAAAAGCCCAATCAGCGGATTGGGCTTTTGACTTTTCAGCTTCTGTAAAACCCTCGCTGCACGACTCCCCGTTCGACGCCGACAAAGCCGATTTGCTAGAGTGCGGCGCTTGTCCTGCCGAAGAACACACCCTGCGATGCTGCCCCGCGCCGAACAGAAACAACAGACCCGCAACGCCCTGATGGACGCTGCCCGCCACCTGATGGAAAGCGGCCGAGGATTCGGCAGCCTGAGCCTGCGCGAAGTGAGCAAGACCGCCGGCATCGTGCCCACCGGTTTCTATCGTCACTTCGCCGATATGGACGAGTTGGGGCTGGTGCTGGTCAGTGAAGTCGGCCAGACCTTCCGCGAGACCATCCGCCTGGTGCGCCACAATGAATTCGTCATGGGCGGCATCATCGACGCTTCGGTGCGCATCTTCCTTGATGTGGTCAACGCCAACCGCTCGCAATTCCTGTTTCTCGCCCGCGAACAATACGGCGGCTCGCTGCCGGTACGCCAGGCGATCGGACGCCTGCGGGAGAACATCAGCGCCGACCTCGCGGCGGACCTGGCGCTGATGCCCAAGCTGCAACATCTGGATCTGGCCGGCCTCAGCGTGATGGCTGACCTGATCGTCAAATCGGTGTTCGCCACCCTCCCCGACATCATCGACCCGCCCGCCGAAGCCTTGCCGGAGCATCTGACCCCGCAGGCGAAGATCACCCAGCAACTGCGCTTCATCTTCATCGGCCTCAAGCACTGGCAAGGGCTGGGCAGTACCGAGTAATCCCCTTCTCTATCTGACACAGCGCAAAGCCCCCTGTGGGAGCGAGCCTGCTCGCGAAAGCGCTGGATCAGCTGAATACATTTGTCTGACACGGCGCATTCGCGAGCAGGCTCGCTCCCACATCGAACATCCGCCATGGCCTCGCTTTGGTGCATGACAAATCCTTCATGCACCAAAACCTTCCAGAATCGCCGCGCCTGTTGAAAGATCAGGCACGCGCCGACAGCTATTTCCTACAGATCGCCCGATTGGCGCGGCGCTTGCTCTAGCCCAATCAACGTTCATTGCTGGAAGCTTTCCGATGCTGGTGATTCATCGCAGAATCGGCCCTCAACCCGTCTGGGCCGCCGAGCTGCACCTGACCTTCGAAGCGCGCAGCAAAAGCCGTTTGCGCTGTTTCAGTGCCGAAGGCGAAGACGTCGGGTTGTTTTTGGAGCGCGGCCAGCCACCGCTGTATGACGGCGAATGCCTGCAGGCCGAAGACGGCCGTGTCGTGCGCGTCTGCGCCCGTCCCGAACAACTGCTCCATGTCACGTGCGCCAATGCGTTCGAACTGACGCGCGCGGCCTATCACCTGGGCAACCGCCATGTAGCCCTGCAAGTCGGTGATGGCTGGCTGCGCCTGCTCGACGATTACGTGCTCAAGGCGATGCTCGAACAACTCGGCGCCCGGGTCGAGGCCATCGAAGCGCCGTTCCAGCCGGAACACGGCGCTTACGGCGGCGGCCATCATCACTCCCGCCACGGCGATGAAGACTTCAACTACGCGCCGAAACTCCATCAGTTCGGCGTGCGCCTGTGAATCCGGCCTGGGCGCTGCTGCGTCTGGCCAGTCCGCAACTGCCGATTGGCGGTTACAGCTATTCCCAGGGTCTGGAAATGGCGGTGGATAACGGCCGGGTTCACAACCCTGACGCCGCCCGCCGCTGGATCAGCGATCAACTGCTGCTCAATCTCGCCCGCTTCGAAGCGCCGCTGCTGTTGGCGCATTGCCA
>NZ_RAZO01000174.1:0-19199 GCF_004307535.1 Pseudomonas sp. Sample_9 | reverse complement strand
AACTGCTGCTCAATCTCGCCCGCTTCGAAGCGCCGCTGCTGTTGGCGCATTGCCAGGCCGCAGCAGATGAAAACTGGGCCGAGCTACGGCAGCTCTGCGAGAGCCACCGCGCCAGTCGCGAAACCCGCGAGTTGCATCTGGAAAGCCGGCAGATGGGCTACTCCTTGCAGCAGTTGTTGAACGGTTTGCCGGAACTCGATGCGCCCGCCCGCGACTTTCTTGACCAGACCACAGAACCGCATCTGGCCCTGTGCTGGGCGCTGGCAGCACGCGCCTGGGGCATCAGCGCGCAGGATGCTCTTGCCGCGTGGCTGTGGAGCTGGCTGGAAAACCAGCTCGCCGTATTGATGAAAACCCTGCCGCTGGGCCAGCAAGCCGCCCAGCGCCTGACCAGCGAACTGCTGCCACTGCTGCAACAGGCGCAGCACGATGCGACCCGCATAGATCCCGAACACATCGGCAGCGCCGCGTTTGGCCTGTCCCTGGCGTGCATGGCCCATGAGCGCCAGTACAGCCGCCTCTTCCGCTCTTAGGGCTGGTTATTTTTGGAGAATGAAATGGATACACAACCTCTGCGCGTCGGCATCGGCGGCCCGGTCGGTTCCGGCAAGACCGCGCTGACTTTGGCCCTGTGCCTGGCCCTGCGCGAGCGTTACAACCTCGCCGTGGTCACCAACGACATCTACACCCGCGAAGACGCCGATTTCCTGGTGCGCAACGAAGCCCTCGCGCCGGAGCGGATCATCGGCGTGGAAACCGGCGGCTGCCCGCACACGGCGATCCGCGAAGACGCCTCGATCAACCTCGAAGCGGTCGATCAACTGAACCGGCGCTTTCCCGGGCTGGATCTGATCCTGGTGGAGTCCGGCGGCGACAACCTCTCGGCGACCTTCAGCCCGGAGCTGTCGGACCTGACCATCTACGTGATCGACGTCTCCGCCGGCGACAAGCTGCCGCGCAAGGGCGGCCCGGGGATCTGCAAGTCCGACCTGCTGGTGATCAACAAGATCGACCTCGCGCCACTGGTGGGCGCCTCGCTGGAAATGATGGACAGCGACACCAAACGCATGCGCAACGGCAAACCGTTCGTTTTCAGCAACCAGAAAACCGGTCAGGGCCTCGAAGAAATCATCGCCTTCATCGAACGCCAGGGCCTGCTGACCGACGACTGATCCACTTATCAACAAGGAAGCTTATCCATGACACTCAAACGCATTCTTGGCGCTCTGGCGTTGCTGCTGACACCGGCACTGGCGTTCGCTCATCCGGGGCATGGCGACAGCGGCCTCATCGCCGGCATCAGCCATCCGATCGGCGGCCTCGATCACTTGCTGGCAATGCTCGCCGTCGGTTTGTGGGCGGCGCAGCAACAAGGCGCGGCGCGCTGGGCGCTGCCGTGCACATTCGTCGGCACCATGCTGCTGGGCGGCCTGTTCGGTTTTGAAGGGCTGGAGTTGCCGGCGCTGGAAAGCGGGATTGCTGCTTCGGTATTGGCGCTGGGCCTGGCCGTGGCACTGGCGGTGCGTCCGCCGCTGGTGATGGCGGTGGCAGCGACGGCGCTGTTTGCGCTGTTCCATGGCGTGGCGCATGGGCTGGAGCTGCCGGAAATGAGCAGTCCGTGGGCGTATGCGGCCGGGTTCGTCGCGGCGACAGCGGTGTTGCATGCGCTCGGCTATGGCGTGGTGCGGGTTCTTCCGCAGGCAGCGGCACCGCTGGTGCGGTTGGCGGGTGCGGCTTCGGCGGCGACTGGGGTGTGGTTGCTCGCAGGCTGATTTTTTATTGCCTGAACCGGCCTCTTCGCGAGCAGGCTCGCTCCCACAGGTTTTTTGTTCGCTGCAAATCCACTGTGGGAGTGAGCCTGCTCGCGAAGACGGCCTGACAGACACCGCCTCTCTCAAGCGGTGCTCTCTGCTACCATGTCGCGCAATCGCCCAAGCCCGTGACGCCCGCCCATGCCCCACGCTTCCCGCTCCACCGCCCTGCCCGAATTGACCGCCCTGTTTGGCCAGGTGCAGCAGCACTTCCTCGACGTGATCGTGCCGCTGTGGCAAGGCCCGGGCTGGAATGCCGACATGGCGTTGCCCTATGAGGCGCTGGACGCTACACACCAGCCGTTGCCAGCGCAACGCTATCGGGCGATGGCCTGCGCACGGCAGCTGTATCTGTTCTCCAGCCTGATCGGGGTTGTGGATAACGCCGAAGTCCGCGCCGCCGCGTTGTTCCGTTCCCTGCAACGGCATTTCCATGATGCCGAGCACGGCGGCTGGTTCTACAGCATCGACGCACAGGGCAAGCCGCTTGACCAGCGCAAGGATCTCTACACCCACGCCTTCATCCTGTTCGCCTGCGCGCATTACTGGGACAAGTCGCGGGATTCGCTGGCCGAATCGACACTCAACGCCGCGCTGGAAATCATCGGCCGCCGTTTCGCCACCGGCGACGGCTTGTACGAAGCCTGCCTTGAGCGGGACTGGAACACTCTGCAAACCGGCCCACTGCAAAATCCCCTGATGCACTTGGCCGAAGCCTTTCTGGCCACTTTGGCAGTGCGCGAAGACTCGCAAACGCAGAAAGACTTGCTTGAGTTATGCACAGCCATGCACAAGCAATTCGTCGATCCGCAATATGGCGTGTTGATGGAGAAGCCGCTGGGTGCTGTGGATAACTGGTACGAGCCGGGGCACCAGTTCGAATGGTATTTCCTGCTCGAATCGTCGGCGCTGTTGCGCGACTCGAAACTGCACCGGGCGCTGGATCGGGCGTTTGCCTTCACCGAGCAGTACGGCGTGCTGGAGTCCTGCGGCGCGGTACGGGCGATGCTTGATCTGGAAAGCAATGGCCGGCCGAGGGATTCGACCCAGCGGATCTGGGCTCAAGCCGAATACCTGCGCGCGCTGACCTTGCGGGCGGACAGCGAAGCGGTAGTGCTGCGCCAGTTGCAGGCGTTGCAGCAGCGGTTTCTGCATGACGGCGGCTGGCATGAGTGTCGCGATGAGAATGGTGAAGTCAGTCGCAAGGACATGCCTTCGACCACGCCTTATCATTTGGCGACTTGCTATCACGGTTTGGCTGAATATCTTCGCTGACCGAACAATTGCTTTCGCGAGCAGGCTCGCTCCCACAGTTTGAAATGCATTCCCCTGTGGGAGCGAGCCTGCTCGCGAATGCCGTTACGCGGTCATCAGGCAATCCACTTCTTGTCCCCGGTGAAGCTGATCGTCAGCCACCTTGCCGCATCCGGTTCACCCAGCTGCGCCGATATCTCCTCGCGTAAAGCATCCAGTTGCGCGACATCGCGCAGCGGATAATCCGCCGGCAACACCACATGAATCTCGATGAACCGCGCCCGACCGTGCTTTTGCACGTAGGACACGTAATCGTCGAAACCATGCTCGACCTTCGCCACCTCCATGACCTGCCTGACCTGGTCATCCAGCGTGTCCGGGGCGATACCCAGCACATCACGCAACGCCGGGCCGAGGATCTTGAATGCCGGGGGCAGCATGGTCAGCGCCAGCACGATGAGGATCAGCGGGTCGACATACACCGCCCACTCGCCATAGCCCTGGGACTTGAGCAGCAGCGCGGCGAGAAAACTGATCAACAACCCCACCGAGAGCATCGCGTCGACCAGCCAGCTGATGTTGTCGAACTGGATCAGGCTGGATTTGAGCGCGCGATTACGCCGGCGCACGTAGAAGAAGTAGGCGAACTCGACAACGGTAAACACCGCCGCATAGACGATCACCAGACCCAACTCGATATCACGGCCACCATTGATGATGCCGAACACGCCGTTGAGAAAAGCGTAGATGGCGATCAACAGCAGGAAGCTGCCTTCGATCAGCAGCACCATCGGCTCCAGATGCCAGAAGCCGAACTGGAAACGCTGATTGCTTTGCTTGGCAATCAGCCGGGCGGTGATCAGCATCAGAATTTTGATGAATGTCGCGATCAGCGAAAAAAAGCCATCGAACAGGATGGATTGCGAACCTGAAACAAAACCGGTGACGATCCCGGCAATCGACACCGCCAGCATCAACAGCGTCGATTGTTTGAGCAGTGCCTGCTCACCTCGGTTACTCACTTGAACTCCTCATGAAACCTTGAGCGCCGCGGGGTGCGGCCTGATGGTTGAGTGCGGAGTTTAGCTTATCGTCCTGTTTTGCCTGTGCCGGCCTTTTCGCGAGCAGGCTCGCTCCCACAGTTTGAAATGCATTCTCCTGTGGGAGCGAGCCTGCTCGCGAATGGCCTCAGCGCGGTATCAAGCCTTGTTACGCTCGATGGCAAACCCGGCCCAGGTCTGGCTCACCGGCATCAGCTCCAGGCTGTTGATGTTGATGTGCGCCGGGGTGTTCATGACCCAGAAAATCGTCTCGGCGATGTCCTGTGGCTGGATCGGCTCGGCGCCAGCGTAAGTGGCGTTGTAGCGCTCCTGATCACCGGCGAAACGCACCAGCGAGAACTCGCTTTCACACAGGCCGGGTTCGATGTTGCTGACCCGCACGCCCGTGCCTTGCAAGTCGCAACGCAGGTTCAGCGAGAACTGTTTGACGAAGGCTTTGGTCGCGCCGTACACGTGGCTGCCCGGGTACGGATAGTTGCCGGCGATGGAACCGAGGTTGACGATACCGGCGCCACGGCCGTGGGCGATCAGCCGAGGCAGCAGCAGGCGAGTGGCGTACATCAGGCCTTTGACGTTGGTGTCGACCATGGTGTCCCAGTCATCCAGGTCACACTTGGGCGCCGGGTCGACGCCGAGCGCCAGGCCGGCGTTGTTGATCAGGCCACGAAGTTTGGCGAACGACGGCGGCAGGTTGGCAATCGCCTCCTCCATCGCCTTGCGATCGCGCACATCGAGAACCAGACCGTGCACTTCGGTCTGCTTCGACAGTTCGGCGCAGAGGGCATTGAGGCGTTCTTCACGACGGCCGGTCAGTACCAGTTTCCAGCCAGCCTCGGCAAAACGACGGGCACAGGCTTCACCAAAACCGGACGTAGCGCCGGTGATAAACAGGGTGTCGGACATCGTGTTCTCCTTGCTTCGGCCGCCACGGCAGCCCTTGGAATAGAAAATCAGCAGGCAGCATGCCCGCCCTCGCGAATACGGGCAACACCTGCCAGCTGTACAAAAATCAACCAGACCTGCCAAGACCATAGCCAGCGTGGCCTGTAGCCATGTGCACGCATGTTATCCACAGTCTGCTCCACAGTTTCCGGGGGCAAGTGCAAACGCGCAAAGCCGCGCCACACAAGGCTTTGCGGGCGAAATGGAAAGTTTTTTGCTTGACCGTGAGGCGGGGGATGTGCGGGACAGGGCATTTTGCACGACGGACGGTGCAACCGGGTGATTGCGCGAGGCCAGCAACTACGGCGCTCCGCGAGGTCTTTCCAGAGTTTAGTCACAGACTTATCCACAGGCTTGCGCACACGCAATTGCCAGGTCTCTACGCCCCAGAAAAAGGTTGACAATGACGCCGCTCGCTTCAGCAAAAATGCCTGATCAAAAAATAAGCACATCCATGCAAGCCACGTTTTATAAGGCTTGCAGCCAGATACACCCACGTTATTCACAGCCAGCTCCACAGTAACCGGGGACAACTCAAAACTGTGGAAAAACAGCCATTTGCAGCGTCTATATGTCGCGCTTTGGCAGCTTGGGGAATTTGTTTTCCACAATTCTGAATTCCGCTTGATGTCATGCCTTGATTACATGTAGGAGCTGCCGAAGGCTGCGATCTTTTGATTGTTTTTCAAGATCAAAAGATCGCAGCCTTCGGCAGCTCCTACACAGACATATGGCGATATTGAGAAATAAAAAAGCCCCGGGACTCTCGTCGCCGGGGCTGTGTACAACCGTGAGAATTCAGTGCCCGCCCAGATAGGCGTTACGCACCTCCTCATTCACCAACAGTTCTTTACCGGTGCCGGTGAGGCGAATCTCACCGTTAACCATCACATACGCCCGGTCCGACAGCTTCAGCGCATGGTTGGCGTTCTGCTCGACGAGGAAAATCGTCATCCCGGTTTTCGCCAGCTCGCGCAGCGTGGCGAAAATCTGCTTCACCACTATCGGCGCCAGACCCAGGCTCGGTTCATCCAGCAGCAACAGCTTCGGCCGGCTCATCAGCGCACGGGCGATGGCGAGCATCTGCTGTTCACCGCCGGACATGGTCATCGCCCGCTGATTGCGTCGCTCCTCAAGCCGTGGGAACAGCTCGAACATGCGCTGCATGTCCTCTTTGGCGTACTTGTCGCCAATCGGGATGGTGCCCATCAGCAGGTTTTCCTCGACGGTCATGTCGGGGAAAACCCGCCGCCCTTCCGGTGACTGCGCGATGCCGTTGGAGGCGATGTAGTGCGAGGACTTCTGCGTGATGTCGACGCCCTGATAGAGAATCTGCCCACCCGCCGCTCTCGGCTGGCCGAAGATCGACATCAGCAAGGTCGACTTGCCGGCGCCGTTGGAGCCGATCAGGCTGACGGTCTCGCCTTCGTTGATCTGCAGGGAAACGCCCTTGAGCGCCTGGATCGGGCCGTAGAACACGTCCAGATTACGCAGTTCGAGGATCGGTTGACTCATACCAGCTCCTCTTCGTCGGCGCCCAGATAGGCCGCGATCACTTTCGGATCGTTGCGGATCGCTTCCGGCCCGCCTTCGGCGATGACGATGCCGTGGTCGAGAACCACGATGTGATCGGAAATGCTCATGACCATGCCCATGTCGTGTTCGATCAGCACCACGGTCAGATCGTGCTCGTCGCGCAGCAGCCGGATCATCGCGCTGAGCGCTTCGGTTTCCTGAGGGTTGAGGCCGGCGGCCGGTTCGTCGAGGCAGATGATCTGCGGCCGCGTGCACATGGCCCGAGCGATCTCCAGACGGCGTTGTTGGCCGTACGAGAGTTCACCGGCGAGACGGTTGGCGCAGTCGACCAGATCGACCACTTCCAGCCAGTAGAACGCGACATCCAGCGCATCGCTCTCGGCCTTGCGATAGCCCTTGGTGTTGAGGATGCCGGCGAGCATGTTGCGGTTGACCCACATGTGCTGCGCGACCAGCAGGTTTTCCAGCACAGACATTTCCTTGAACAGGCGAATATTCTGGAACGTACGGGCGAGACCTGCACGGTTCACCAGGTGAGTACCGCCGAACATTTTGTAGTACATGCGGCTGAGGAAGGATTTCGGCGAAACGAAATCGGTCGGTTTGAACGACTCGCCCAGCAACTGGATGACGTTGGTCTGCTGGCCGCGCACGTTGAGTTCGATCTTGCCGCCCGTGGCCTTGTAGAAACCGGTCAGGCAGTTGAACACCGTGGTCTTGCCGGCACCATTGGGGCCGATCAGGGCGAAGATCGAATTGCGTTTGACCTTCAGGCTGACATCGCTCAATGCCTTGATGCCACCGAAATGCATCATCAGTTTTTCAACAGAGAGTACGACTTCACTCATGGCGCAGTCCTCTCGTAGTGAATGGCACCTTTGCGTGGTTTGACCCCGGTGCGGCTGATGCGGATCAGCCCGCGTGGTCGCCAGATCATCATCAACACCATCAGGATGCCGAACAGCAGCACGCGGTATTCAGCGAAGCCGCGCAGCAGTTCCGGAGCAACGGTGAGCACGAATGCGGCGATGACCACGCCGATGGTCGAGCCCATGCCGCCGAGCACGACGATGGCGAGGATCAGCGCCGATTCGAAGAAGGTAAACGAGGTCGGGTTGACGAAGCCTTGATAGGTGGCGAAGAACACCCCGGCCAGACCCGCCGTCGACGCACCGATGGTGAACGCCGAGAGCTTGACCAGCACATGGTTGAGACCCATCGAGCGGCAGGCGATTTCATCTTCACGCAGCGCTTCCCACGCGCGACCGACCGGCATCTTCACCAGCCGATGCTTGACGTACAGCACCGCCAGCACCACCAGGAACAGCACTGCATAGATGAAGTAATACTTCACGTCGGGGTTGTAGGTCAGGCCGAAGAACTCATGAAACGGCACCCCGCCATCCTTCGCCCGCTTGCCGAACTCCAGGCCGAAGAACGTCGGCAGTGGCGCCGGCATGCCGTTCGGGCCGCCAGTCAGCGACAGCCAGTTGTTCAGCACCAGACGAATGATTTCGCCGAAGCCCAGGGTCACGATCGCCAGATAGTCACCGTGCAGACGCAACACCGGGAAACCGAGAATGCAACCGGCCAGGCCTGCGGTGATCGCCGCCAGCGGCAGCACGGTCCAGAAGCCCAGACCGAGATACTGGTAACCCAGCGCCAGACCGTAGGCACCGATGGCGTAGAACGCCACGTAACCAAGGTCGAGCAGCCCGGCCAGACCGACCACGATGTTCAGCCCCAGCCCCAGCAGCACGTAGATCAAACCGAGGATGACCACCCCCAGCAGATAGGAGTTGGAGACAAACGGCACGATGATCGCCAGCACGATAATCAGCGGGATGATCCAGCGCAGCCGCGATTTGTAGTCCGCCGGCAGCACGTGCACACCGGAACCGGTGCTCTCGAACCCGTCGAGGATCTTCAGGCCCTTGGGTGTTTGCAGGAACAGGCTGAGGGCAAAGCGACCGGCCATGACGATGGCAATGATCCACGCCACGCGGGTCGCTTCGAGGTTGAAGCTGTAGCCGTCGAGGACCACGCCGACAATCGGCCCGAACACGATCAGCGCAATCAGGCCGGCAAGAATCGCCTCGACCAGACTTTTTTTGATATCGATGGATTTTTCAGTGGTTGCAGACATCGCTTACACCTTCGACACAAGAGGACGGCCCAACAGGCCCTGCGGCCGGAAGACCAGTACGAGGACGAGCAGCGAGAAACTGAACACGTCTTTGTAGTCGGAGTTGACCAGACCGGAGAACAGCGACTCGGAGATGCCGAGGATGATCCCGCCGAGCATAGCGCCGGGCAGTGAACCGATGCCGCCCAGAACCGCTGCGGTGAACGCCTTGATGCCGATGATGAAGCCGGCATAGAAGTCGAACGTGCCGTAGTTCATGGTGATCAGCACACCGGCCAGTGCGGCCATGGCTGCACCGATGATGAACACATAGGAAATCACCCGGTCGGTGTTGATCCCCAGGATCGAGGCCATCTTGCGGTCTTGCTGGGTCGCACGGCACATGCGGCCGAGCTTGGTGTATTTGATGACGTAGGTCAGCAGCCCCATGCCGACGAACGCGGCGATCAGGATGAAGACTTTGGTGTAGGTCAGTTGTACGAAGCCGGTGCCGACTTCAACACGCCAGGCCCCGGTCAGCAGCGTAGGCACGCCCTGTTGTTTGGCACCCTGAGCGATCTGTGCGTAGTTCTGCAGAATCAGCGAAATACCGATAGCGCTGATCAGCGGCGCCAGGCGGGTCGAGTTACGCAGGGGTTTGTAGGCAACACGCTCGATGACCCAGCCATACACCGCCGTGACGACGATGGTGAAGATCAGCGTGCCGAGCATCAGCAGCGGGAAGGATTCGATACCGAAGTAAGCCAGCAGAGCCAGACTGATTGCCGCCAGGTAAGCGGAAATCATGTAAACCTCGCCGTGGGCGAAGTTGATCATGCCGATGATGCCGTAGACCATTGTGTAGCCGATGGCGATCAGGCCATAGACCGACCCGAGGGTCAGGCCATTGACCAGTTGCTGCAGGAAAATACCATCCATAACGCAATCTCACGCAGTGAGAACCTGCGCGCCCATGACGCGCGGTTCTTCTAGGAAAAATACAGATGTACGTCGGAGCAATGTCGGAGCGTGATCAGCCCTGACCACACGGAACCCCTTTGTGGGAGCGAGCCTGCTCGCGAAAGCGGTTGCACATTCAACGCAGAGGTTGTTTGTCAGTGCGTCTTCGCGAGCAGGCTCGCTCCCACAGGGGATCGGTAGTGATCAGATGATCGCTTCAGCCCTTACTTCTGCTTTTCCAGCTGGTGGTATTTGCCGTCCTTGTCCCACTGGTAAACCACGTAGTCGGAGACTTTCAGGTCGCCCTTGGCGTCCCAGGTTTTTTCGCCCATCACGGTTTTCACCGGATTTTTCTTCAGCCAGGCCGCAGCCTCTTCACCCTTGTTGGACTTGGCACCGTTGAACGCTGCCGCCAGGGTCTGAACCGAGGCGTAGGCGTACAGGGTGTAGCCTTCAGGCTCGGTGCCGGCCTTGCGGAACGCGTCCACTACGGTCTTGCTTTCAGGCAACAGGCGCGGGTCGGCGCCGAAAGTCATCAGCACGCCGTCAGTGAATTGTGGGCCGCCAGCGGTGGTCACCAGCTCGTCAGTCACGATGCCGTCGTCGGACATGAACTTGACGTCTTTCAGGCCTTGTTCACGCAGCTGGCGAACCAGTGGACCGGCTTCCGGATGCAGGCCACCGAAGTAGACGACATCGGCACCGGCGCCACGGATCTTGGTGACGATGGTGCTGAAGTCTTTCTCGCCACGGGTCAGGCCTTCGTACAGCACAGGCTTGACGCCGCGTTTTTCCAGCTGAGCCTTGGTGGCGTCCGCCAGGCCTTGGCCGTAGGTGTCCTTGTCGTGCAGCACGACGACTTTCTTGCCCTTGAGCATGTCGACGATGTAGTCGCCGGCAACGATGCCTTGCTGGTCGTCACGTCCGCACATACGGAACATGGCGCTGAGGCCACGCTCGGTAACTTGCGGGTTGGTCGAGCCAGGGGTGATCGCGATGATCCCGGCTTCGTCGTAGATTTCCGACGCTGGAATGGTCGAGGAGGAGCAGAAGTGGCCGACCACGCCGGCGACTTTCTGGTTGGTGAGGTCCTTGGCGACCGTCACCGCCTGCTTCGGTTCGCAGGCGTCATCGCCTTTGACCAGGACGATTTTTTCCCCATTGACGCCGCCCGCCGCGTTGACCGCATCGGCCGCCGCCTGTGCACCCTTCATGTACTGCTCGCCGAATGCCGCGTTGGCACCGGTCATCGGACCCGCTACACCGATCTTGATATCAGCTTGAGCAAACGCAGAAACACCCAGCGCAGTAGCGACTGCGAGGGCCAGAAAGCCTTTCTTGTAAAACGTCTGGGACATGAGGTGGTGCTCCAAGGTTTTTTTTAGTTGGCACTGCGACTTCACTTCACTCAAAGCTCAGAGCAAGGCCCGTGCCATCGGTTTTTTATTCTTCAAAAAGTCGCTGCGTTGTTGTTATTTCGACTGTTTCGGTCCCATTTTCATTGGGCGTGCAACCGTCTAAACCGCGGAAGGTGAAACCATTTGTTTTTTCAGGCGCAACCCGCACGCGCCATCATTGCAACCGCAGCGGCAAACGACGTGCAACCAGCCTGTAACAGCCCGCGTCACCGAACTGCACACTGCTGGTGCGGGACTGCTACAACCCGCACCATTACAGGCTAGTCGCTGGATGCAAAAGCGCCGCTTGCGGCAACAATTTTCAACACTCAAATGACGATGCGCAGGCACTGGCCCGCGTGATACAGGGAAAACCCGGCCTCGTACAGGCAACTGCGCAAGCCCGCACCGGCCAGGGGCTGCATCGGTGCGAAGGGAATCGGCAGTGCCTGCGGATCGCCGTTGCACAGGTAATCGGCGAAAGCTTTGCCGACCACCGTGCCGGTGGTGACGCCGCGACCGTTATAACCGGTGACGGCCACCAGCCCCGGCGCCGGTTCGAACAGACGCATCAGGTGATCAGGGGTAAACGCAATGCGCCCGGTCCAGGTGCATTCCCATTCGACCGGCTTCAGGTTGGGGAAGTAATGCTGCTGCACCCGATCAGCCCAGGCCTTGAGAAACCAGGTCGGTTTCTGGTTGCCATTGCCGAGGCTGCCGAGCAACAGCCGTCCGTCCTTGTCACGGCGGATGCTGCTCAATACCTGACGGGTATCCCACGAGCCCTGCCCGCCGGGAAGAATTTCCTGCGCGGCGTCTTCGCTGAGCGGCACCGAGGCGACCTGGTAGTAATAACCGGGAAAGAAATTGCGCTTGAGTTCGGTCCAGTCGCCTTCGGTGTAAGCATTGGAGGCGATGACCACTTGTTCGGCGAGTACCGAGCCCTGGGCGGTTTGCACCGACCAGTTCTGCCCGATGCGCTCGAGGCGAGTCACCGGCGAATGATCGAACATCTGCCCGCCGAGCCCGCGCACGGCATTCGCCAGCCCGGTGACATAGGCCATCGGATTGAGCGTGCCGGCACGGCGATCAAGCAACGCGGCGGCGATTTTCTGCGTACCGGTGGCTTGCTCGCAAGCCTTGCCGGTGAGCAGTTCGACCGGTGCGCCACGGCGCTTCCACTGCTGCTCGCGACTGCGCAGATCCGCCTCGCCCTTGGCGTTGTGCGCCATGTGCAAAGTGCCTTCGCGGCGCAACTGGCAATCGATGTTGTATTTATCCACAAGGCTGAACACCAGCGCCGGCGCCGCACCGAGCATGCGGTTGAGCTGACTGCCGACCGCCTCGCCGAAACCGGCTTCGATCTCGTCCGGAGGAATCCACATGCCGGCGTTGACCAGCCCGACGTTGCGCCCGGAGCCACCATGCCCTGCGCGATGCGCTTCCAGCACGCAGACGCTTTTGCCTTTTTCCAGCAGATGCAGCGCCGCTGACAACCCGGTGAACCCGGCGCCGATCACACAGACATCGACCTTGACCTCGCCGCTGAGCGCCGCGTTATCCGGGCGTTGTGGCGTGAGCGTTTCCCACAGACATTCTTCGCGTAACGGCATTGCCAGACTCCAACAGAAACCCAACAAACACAGTGCAGATCCTGTGGGAGCGAGCCTGCTCGCGAAAGCGGTAAATCAGCCAACATCAGTGTCGACTGACCTGACGCATTCGCGAGCAGGCTCGCTCCCACAGGGCAATCGCATCAAGCTTCGTCAGTCGAATGTAATGCCCTGCGCCAACGGCAATTCCAGCGAGTAGTTGACGGTGTTGGTCTGCCGGCGCATGTACGCGCGCCAGGCATCGGAGCCGGATTCACGGCCGCCGCCGGTCTCTTTCTCGCCACCAAATGCACCGCCGATTTCCGCACCGCTCGGGCCGATGTTGACGTTGGCGATGCCGCAGTCACTGCCAACCGCCGACATGAACCGCTCGGCCTCACGCACGTCGGTGGTGAAGATGCACGATGACAGGCCTTGCGGCACGGCGTTGTTCAGGCGCAGCGCTTCCTCGAAATCGCTGTAGCCGACCACATAGAGAATTGGCGCGAAGGTTTCGCTGCAGACCACGTCGCTCTGCTCGGGCATTTCCACGATGGCCGGCGACACGTAGTAGGCGTTGGGGAACTGCTCTTCCAGTTGGCGCTTGCCACCGAACACCCGACCGCCTTCGCTCAATGCCTGCTCCAAGGCGTCCTGCATGTTTTCAAAACTGTGTTTGTCGATCAGCGGGCCGACCAGATTGCCTTGCAGCGGATGGCCGATGCGTACTTTCGAATAGGCAGCCTTGAGGCGGGTGACGATTTCTTCCTTGACCGATTCGTGAGCGATCAGTCGACGCAAGGTCGTGCAGCGTTGCCCGGCGGTACCGACGGCGCTGAACAGAATCGCGCGCACCGCCATGTCCAGATCGGCGCTCGGGCCGAGGATCATCGCGTTGTTGCCGCCGAGCTCGAGAATGCTGCGGGCGAAACGCGCGGCGACTTTCGGCGCCACTTCGCGGCCCATGCGCGTGCTGCCGGTGGCGCTGATCAGCGCAACACGCGGATCATCGACCAGCGCTTCGCCGGCATCACGACCGCCGATCACAACCTGGCACAGACTCGCCGGAGCATCGCTGAAATTCTTCACTACGCGATCGAACAGTGCCTGACAGGCCAGCGCGGTCAGCGGGGTTTTCTCCGACGGTTTCCACACCACCGGGTTGCCGCAGACCAGCGCCAGGGTGGTGTTCCACGCCCACACTGCGACCGGGAAATTGAACGCGCTGATCACCCCGACCACGCCAAGCGGATGCCAGGTTTCACGCATATGGTGGCCCGGGCGCTCGGAGGCGATGGTCAGACCGTACAACTGGCGCGACAGGCCAACGGCGAAGTCGCAGATGTCGATCATCTCCTGCACTTCACCCAGACCTTCCTGAGTGATCTTGCCGGCCTCCCACGATACCAGCTCGCCGAGGTCGGCCTTGTACTCGCGCAACACTTCGCCGAACTGGCGCACCAGCTCACCGCGACGCGGCGCCGGCACCTTGCGCCAGTGCTCGAATGCATGATCTGCACGACTGATGTGCTGCTCGACTTCGGCAGCGCCTTCCCAGTTCACCGAGGCAATTTCGCTGCCATCGATGGGCGAATGCACCGGCACTTTGCCGTTCTGGTACAGGGCCGGGTTGACTCCCAGACGATCAAGCAATGCGGCAACCATCGGTCTCTCCTCAAGCAAAAACAGAATGTGTGCGGCCATTCTTCGCATGGCCGGGCAGGCCTTTAGTTGTAGCCTCACTGCGGCGATGCAACAAACGACCTTTACGCCAGATATCATTCCGTTTATTCATGCTGCCTGGCGAAAGACAAGAAAAAGGACTGGCCATGCTGAACAAACGCCACTTGCCCTCGATCACCGCGCTGCAATGCTTCGAGGCCGTGACCCGGCACCTGAGTTTTACCCGCGCCGCCGAAGAGCTGAACCTGACCCAGAGCGCAGTGAGCAAGCAGGTCGCACAGCTTGAAGAACTGTTGCAGCACTTGCTGTTCCGCCGCGTGCGTCGGCGCTTGCAGATGACGCCGGCCGGGGATTTGTATCTGGTCGAGGTCAGAAAAATCCTCAGCCAAGTGGAGATGTCGACTCATTACCTGCGTTCCTACGGCGGCGAGACCGAAGTCCTGCGCGTTTCCACCCCGTCGACCTTCGGCGCCCGTTGGCTGGTGCCGCGCCTGAAAGGCTGGCGCCTGCGCCATCCGTCGATTCATCTGGATCTGTGCAACGAACAGGAAGCCGACGATCTGTTGCAGGGGCGCAGCGATCTGGCTTTCTATTTCGGCCAGGCATCGCGACCCGGCACGGAATGCCTGAAATTGTTCGGCGAACAACTGGTGCCGGTCTGCGCCCCCGCCAGCCTGCCGGACACGCCATTCACTGACCCGACGCAACTCACCGATCTGGTGCTGCTGCAAAATGCCTCGCGACCGCAGGCCTGGCACGACTGGTTCGACAGTCAGGGCTACCACACCGAACACAGCTACCATGGGCCGCGTTTCGAAACCTTTTACATGTGCATCCGCGCCGCCCAGGTCGGTTGTGGCGTGGCCCTGCTGCCACGGTTTCTGGTTGAAGAGGAATTGGCCGAGGGCAAACTGGTCATACCCTGGCAGCATGCGATGCCCAGCAGCGATGCCTATTACCTGGCCTACCCGGAGCACGCGGCGGAAGTGCCAAAGGTACGGGATTTCGTGAAGTGGATGCTGGAGCAGATCGACAATCCCTGACCACCCCTTGGAGGAGCTGTCGAGTGCAACGAGGCTGCGATCTTTTGATCTTGAAAAAGAGCGTCAAAAGAACCCAGCCTCGCTCCATCTGGAGTTTTTTCAGGACGGTCATCCAGCGATAACAAACAGGCCCTCTACAACCCGGGATTGGGCCAGGCGTGCGCGCAGATCATCATCAATGGCGCAATCATCAGGCTTGTACAACCGAACGCGACGATACGCGTCGATGGGATTGATTTCCTCCCCCAGATACTCCCATACGACCCTGGAGCATGCGGGAGCGCGATGATCCGCAGCGGAAACACCCATCTTCAACCCATTGAGCCGGGTAATGCAGCTTTTGAAGCTTGGAATAAGGATGGTCTGACTGATTTCGTTGGAGGTGAGCGATTCATAATCGATAAAAAACAAGCGATCCCGAAGGTGATAGGCAATACCCAGATATTGATAACGCTCAAATTCCTCTGCCGCTTCAGAAACCTGTAATCGCTCGTTTCGCTCATAGACGATTTCATCGCCTTCGGCCCGCACATGTACCAGCGAGCACAGAATGGAGCCGGGGTCGGTCATCGCATGGTAGTACTCGTAGTAATAACCGGTATGCGCCTTTAATTCCGGTGAAGACTGGCGGCGCAGATGTTCGTGCATTATTTGTGAAGCGGCCCTTCCCACTAAAGAGTGACCCTTGTCAGCCTTCAGGCCTATCAGGATCGTGAATTGTTCTGTAGGCAGAATGATTTCGTTCTCATCGACACCAAAAAAATCACAGATGCGCTTGAGATTAAAAGGTGTAGGGAAACTTTTCCCACATAGATACTTATTGAATTGCCCACGATTGATGCGAAGCTTCCTACAAACCTCCGCGACAGATCTGTAATGACTACATAGCAGCTTTAAGTTAGCAGGAAAAAAATCACACATACCACAACCCAACACAGGTGAGAAAGGCACAACCATAGCAGCAACTCGCATCACATTTGAGCAACTTGCGAAATTGCACCGAAGCAAATATGGCGGGATATTACGACGCCTGAATGACTTCAGGCCTGAATACACCCTTGATTTACCAGCACTCTTAATAGCAAGGAGCTTTGAATGCTAGATGTCATCAACGATTTTCTTTCGAGCAGGGTATTAATACCTTTTGTTCTTGGGCTAGGGGGTTATTTCACGATCCGATCAGGATTTGTTCAACTGCGATACTTCCCCCATATGTTCGGCGTTTTACTCGGTAGCTGGCGCGCAGGCGGCAACCATTTGAGTTCGCTCCAGGCGCTGACGCTCAGCCTCGCCGGGCGCGTGGGTACCGGAAATATCGTCGGGGTCGGAATTGCGGTGAGTATGGGTGGGCCCGGCGCGGTGTTCTGGATGTGGATGACCGCACTTCTGGGTATGTCGAGCAGCTTCTTCGAATGTACGCTGGGCCAGCTCTATAAACGCAGCGATGGCAATGGTCTCTATAGAGGCGGCCCGTCCTGGTACATTCAGCATGGCCTGAACCAGCGCTGGCTCGGGCTGATCGTAGCCATGCTGATGCTGGTGACATTCGGATTTGCCATCAATGGTCTCGAATCCCATGCGGTATCACACTCTTTGAAAGAAGCGTTTGATTTGCCGCCCCTGTGGTCGGGACTCGCGCTTTCATTGATGCTGGGCATCGTATTCATCGGCGGTATAACGCGGATTGCCGCAGTAGCCGACCTACTGGTCCCTCTAAAGGTTCTTGCCTACATCGGCGTGACGGCGTACGTGCTGGTTCTGCAGTTTGAACAAGTACCGATAATGCTGATGACCATTATCAGAAGCGCCTTCGGTCTGGATCAGGCGTTCGGCGGTCTGCTCGGCAGCGCCATCATCATGGGCGTCAGACGCGGAGTATTCTCCAACGAAGCAGGGCTGGGCAGCGCCCCCAATGTTGCTTCAGTGGCGAAGGTCAGCCATCCGGTTGCACAAGGTATTGTTCAGGCATTGAGCGTTTTCATCGATACGTTCGTGGTCTGCACCTGCACCGCACTGATGATCCTGTTATCCGGCTTTTACACTCCGGGATTTGAAGGCGACGCAATTGCCCTGGCACAAAACTCGCTGGCAGCGGTTGTAGGGGAGTGGGGAAGAATGTTCATAAGCATGGCGTTAGCATTATTTGTATTTACGGCAATGCTCTACAACTACTACCTCGGAGAAAACAGCTTGCGGTTCATGTTTGGTGAACCTGCAAAAACGCTGATCATCTATCGACTCATGGTTTTGGTAATGGTGTTCTGGGGTGCCAGCGAAGATCTCTCCACAGTTCTGGCGTTTGCCGATATAACCATGACCTTACTGGCGCTGGTAAACCTGATGGCGATGGCTCTCCTGTTCAAGATATGCCTGCGTGTCCTGCATGATTATGAAGTTCAACGTCGCAGTGGAATCAAGACACCCGTTTTTGATTCAAAACTTTTTCTCGATTTAGACCTCGATCCAATTGCATGGCCACCGGTGCCAACACATATCGAATAACGAAACTTAGCGCTCCGACTCTCCACTCGAGAGTCGGTGGGCAGCCCATCCAGGCCAACTCAGTGCGATAGCGTGATTAGTTCAAATAACCACGCTATACAAAATCAACATTTTCAAAGCTGCTACATCAAGAGCAATAAACTCTTCAATCCCTTGCCCGCAGACCACCTTGACGGAGTTAATGGCATGACTCGTTTTTACCCGCTGAAAGCAAACGCAACCAACATTCCAACCTTCTTCATAGACTCATATGCCGCACGCGATCAGTTATTCGAGGACGCCTGTTTCAGAATCCGCGCCGCCACAAGTCTTCTTGAAGCTTTCACATCCGTCACTATCAAAGGCACTAACGACTCTGACTTTTACCGCCTCATACTTCCTGCCTATTTGTTGCTTCAGGACGGTGTAGATACGCTGGAACAGATTTCTTTCAAGGGAGACGGCCTTCATGCCTAAGATAGCAACCGATGAGATGATCAGGGCAGCGATGTTCAAGGCAGTGGAAACAAAGCTGATAGCAAGGCACTCGTTACTCGCCGAGTATTTGAAAAGCTGGGAGTGCATCGAGCAAGTGCTTCACGCCGCGCTTGAGGTGCAACCGAAAATGAACAATTTTTGCGGCTTGAGATGTATGGGCTCCGAAGATCTATCACCTGAAAGCAAAAAAGCGCTGGCAATCCCCACCGCCGATATGCGCCACTAGCGCCATCGATATAGACCGCGCCAGGCGCGGCGCAACTGGAGACCCGTTTATGAGCGAGAGTGTGTTTGCCGATCGCATCGTGCAGAACCTGCTCGACACCGACTTCTACAAGCTGACGATGATGCAGGCGGTGCTGCACAACTACCCCAACGTCGAAGTCGAATGGGAGTTCCGCTGCCGCAACGCCGAGGATCTGCGCCCTTATCTGGCCGAGATCCGTCATCAGATCGAGCGTCTGGCCGAGCTGAGCCTGAGTGCCGATCAGTTGAGTTTTCTCGAGCGCATCACCTTCCTGAAACCGGACTTCCTGCGCTTCCTCGGTCTGTTCCGCTTCAACCTGCGCTACCTGCACACCGGCATCGAAAACGGCGAGTTGTTCATCCGCCTGCGCGGGCCATGGCTGCATGTGATCCTCTACGAGGTACCGCTGCTGGCGATCGTCAGCGAAGTGCGCAATCGCTATCGCTACCGGGAAACTTCGCTGGAGCAGGCACGCGAACAGCTGTATCGCAAGTTTGACTGGCTGACCGCCAACGCCTCGGCCGATGAGCTGTCGCAACTGCAGGTCGCCGATTTCGGCACGCGCCGGC
>NZ_RAZO01000163.1:0-1756 GCF_004307535.1 Pseudomonas sp. Sample_9 | reverse complement strand
TTAAAGCCCACCGCAGAGCCTTGTAGGACGATCGAACAAGCGTTTCATCGGCTTGATGGCAATTTGATTACTTTGTCAGTGCGTTCTTCCGCGCAATCAGTACAATCGCCGCATTTGCCCGACCGAGAATGGAAGCAGTACGGTTTCGGCTTGTCACGAGAACGTCCATGCTCATCGGCAGCTACTCCTTCACTCTGGTTTTGATTTCGTTGTGCGTGGCCATTCTGGCCTCCTACACGGCGCTCGACCTGACCGGGCGCATCGCCACGGCGAAAGGCCGGGCCGTGCATTTCTGGACGGCGGGCGGGGCGTTGGCGATGGGCGTTGGCGTCTGGTCGATGCATTTCATCGGCATGCTTGCCTTCAAATTGCCGATCGACCTGGGCTATGACTTCGCCCTGACCGCGTTGTCATTGCTGATCGCGGTGCTGTCCTGCGGCTTTGCCTTGTGGCTGGTCAGCCAACCGAAGTTGCCACTGGTGCAACTGGCCTTCGGTGCGTTGATCATGGGAGCAGGCATCAGCGCCATGCACTACACCGGCATGGCTGCGCTGCGCATGACCCCGGGCATAGATTACGACCCGACATTGTTCAGCGCCTCCTTGCTGATTGCCGTCGGCGCGTCGGCAGCGGCATTGTGGATCGCCTTTCGCCTGCGCCAGCATTCGCCCTATGTGCGGCTGATTCGTGCCGGCGCGGCGGTGATCATGGGTGTGGCGATTGTCGGCATGCATTACACCGGCATGGCGGCGGCGCAGTTTCCTGACGGCAGTTTCTGCGGCGCGACACTCAATGGCTTGAAGGGCAATGGCCTCGACAGTCTGGTCGTGGTCACCACGCTGGCGGTGCTGTCAATTGCCTTGTTGACCTCGATCCTCGACGCCCGCCTCGAAGCGCGCACCGCTGATCTGGCGCACTCGTTGACGGTGGCCAATCGCGAACTCACCCAACTGGCCTTGCACGATCCGCTGACCAGCCTGCCCAATCGCATGTTGCTCGACGACCGCATCAATCAGGCAATCAAAAAAGTTGAAGAGCAGGGCGGTTGCTTTGCCTTGATGTTCATCGACCTCGACGGCTTCAAACCGGTCAACGACGCATTCGGCCATCACATGGGCGACCAATTGCTGCGCGAAGTCGGCGCGCGTCTGCGTGAGGATTTGCGCAGCCAGGACACCCTGGCGCGAATCGGTGGCGATGAGTTCGTTCTGCTGGTGCGCTTGAGCGAGCCCAATGACGCCTTGAGCCTGGCCGCGCGTCAGGTCGGCCTGATCGGTCGCACGTTCCGCGTCGCCGAGCATGACCTGCAGATTTCCGCCAGCGTCGGCATCGCCCTGTTTCCAGGCAACGGCGCCAACGCCCAGGAACTGCTGATGAACGCCGACGCCGCGATGTACCACGCCAAGGGCGGCGGAAAGAACGGCTACAGCTTCTTCGATGCGTCGATGAACACTAACGCGCGCAAACAACTGCAACTGTTGCAGGACCTGCGCGCGGCCATCGAGCACAACCAGTTCTGCCTGCATTACCAGCCCAAATTCGACGCCGCCAACGGTCGCCCCGTCGGTGCCGAAGCACTGCTGCGTTGGAAGCATCCGCTGCATGGCATGCTGATGCCGGACAAGTTCATTGATCTGGCGGAGAAAACCGGGCTGATCATTCCGATGGGCGAATGGGTGCTCAACGAAGCCTGCCGGCAGATGCGCGAATGGTACGTGCTCGGTTACACCGACTGGCGCATTGCCGTGAACCTCTC
>NZ_RAZO01000262.1:0-23927 GCF_004307535.1 Pseudomonas sp. Sample_9 | reverse complement strand
AAACGAGGAAGGCGAAGAGGGCGCCGGCGACCATGCCCGGACGAATCGCCGGGAACGTCACCTTGAACACCGCTTGCAAGCGCGAGGCACCGCAAATCACCGCCGCGTCTTCAATCGACTGATCGAACAGCTTCAGCGAGTTGATGATCGAGATGATGGTGAACGGCAGCGCGACGATCACGTGGCTGACGACGAAAGCGAACATCGTCCCGGTGTAGCCGAGCTTGAGAAACAGCGCGTACACCGCCACGGCGATGATCACCAGCGGCACGATCATCGGCAGGGTGAACAGGCCGTAGAGCATCTCGCGGCCGGGAAAACGCCCGCGCACCAGCGCAAACGCGGTCGGTAAACCGAGGGCCACGGCGCAGATCGTGGTCAGCACGGCGACCTTGAGGCTGGCCGCAGCGGCGTTCATCCAGTCCGGGTTGGAGAAGAACTGGCCGTACCATTTCAGCGTCCAGCCCGGTGGCGGGAACACCAGCCACTGCGAGGAGCCGAACGACAGCAGCACGATGAATACGATCGGCAACAGCAGGAACAGACCGATCAGCCCAGTCGTGGCGTAGAGGCCGAAACGCATGCGCCGGCTCATGGCATTTGGGGTCAGGAGCATGTCGGCTTACCTCGCGTTACTGGCGCCAACCGGGGATTCCGGTTGAAGCTTCAGGTAGAAGTAGAACAGCACCAGGGTGATTGCGATCAGCAACGCGGCGCCGGCACTGGCCAGGCCCCAGTTGAGGAACGATTGCACCTGCTGAATGATGAACTCCGGCAGCATCATGTTCTGCGCCCCGCCGAGCAGCGCCGGGGTGACGTAGTAACCGAGCGACATCACGAACACCATCAAACCGCCGGACGCCAGACCCGGCCGGCACAGCGGCAGGAACACCCGGAAGAAGTTGGTCCACGGACTGGCGCCGCAGATCGAGCCGGCCTGCAGGATCATCGGGTCGATGGCCTGCATGGTCGCCTGCAACGGCAGCACGATGAACGGGATCATGATGTAGCTCATGCCGATCACCACGCCGGTCAGGTTGTGCACCATTTCCAGCGGCTGATCGATGATGCCCAGCGCCATCAGCGCCTTGTTGATCACGCCCGAGGCTTGCAGCAACACCAGCCACGAATAGGTGCGGGCGAGCAGGCTGGTCCACATCGACAGCAGCACGATGTTGAGGATCCAGCGCCCCCAGCCGCGCGGCACCAGGGTGATCGCCCAGGCCAGCGGAAAGCCCAGCAGCAGGCTGAACAGCGTCACCAGCCCGGCCACCGAAAAGGTGTTGAGCAGCACCCGCGCATAGGCCGAGTTGGCGAACAACTGTTCGTAGTTGCCGAGACCCGGCACAGGTTCCAGCACACCGCGCAGCAGCAGGCCAATCAACGGCGCGAGAAAGAACAGGCCGAGGAACAGCAGCGCCGGGACGAGGTTGCCGGCGCCGCGCCAGCGTTGCTTGAAAGCCGAACCGGCAGCGCCGGCGGCGCTCCCGGTGGCAGTGGAAGGACGGGGCGCAGTGGCCGCAATTTTCATTTGACCAGCCATTCGTTCCACCGTGTCGCGATAGCCGGACCGTTCTTGGCCCAGTAAGCGAAATCAAGGGTGATCTGATCCTTGGCGTAAGCCGTCGGCAGGTTGGGGGCCAGCGTCGAATCCAGACGCTCCACACTGTCGAGGTTGACCGGCGCGTAGGCGGTCAGGTTGGAGAAGTCGGCCTGGCCTTTGGCGCTGCTGGCATTGGCGAGGAACTTCATCGCCGCGTCCTTGTTTTTCGAGCCTTTTGGGATGACCAGAATGTCGGCCATGACCAGGTTCTGTTTCCAGCTCACGCCGACCGGTGCGCCGTCTTCCTGCAAAGCGTGCACCCGACCGTTCCAGAACTGGCCCATGCTCGCTTCGCCGGACGCCAGCAGTTGCTGCGACTGCGCGCCGCCGCCCCACCAGACGATGTCTTTCTTGATGGTGTCGAGTTTCTTGAAGGCGCGATCCAGATCCAGCGGGTAGAGCTTGTCAGCCGCAACGCCGTCGGCCAGCAGCGCCAGTTCGAGCACGCCGGGGCTTGGCCATTTGTACAGGGCGCGTTTGCCGGGGTAGGTCTTGGTGTCGAACAGCGCGCTCCAGTCCTGCGGCTTGTTGGCGCCGAGCTTGCCCTCGTTGTAGCTGAGGACGAAGGAGAAGAAGAACGAGCCGACGCCGTGGTCGCTGACGAAGCGCGGGTCGATTTTGTCGCGTTGAATGACTTTGAAGTCGAGGGGTTCGAGCAGGCCTTCGGCAGCGGCGCGCAAGGCGAAATCGGCTTCGACATCGACCACGTCCCACTGCACGTTGCCGCTTTCGACCATGGCCTTGAGTTTGCCGTAGTCGGTGGGGCCGTCCTGGACGACGGTGATGCCGCTGGCCTTGCTGAACGGATCGGCCCAGGCCTGTTTCTGCGCATCCTGGGTGCTACCGCCCCAACTGACAAAATTCACGCTTTCGGCAGCCATTGCAGCCTGGCCGGTAACGCTGAGCAGTCCCGCGAAAAAGATCGCGGTTGCAGCTTTGTTCAACACCATGTTCACGCCCTCATTGTTGTGTTTTTGAGCGGGCCTTGCGTTGTTGCCCGCCTGTCGGGAGCAGTAGCTGGACGGTTTTTTGGTTCGTCCGGTCTATGGAATATCATATTATGGTATTCCAAACTTTGTGCAAGCACTTTGCCTTACCGGTTATCTGGCAGGTTGGTTTTTTTGAGGCGTTCGGCCTGAGATATTTTGTGAATGTGAGATCCAGCCCCTCACCCCAGCCCTCTCCCAATGGGAGAGGGGGAAAGGGAGCCGATTCTTGTGCTGTTCAAAATTTGAGTTCGACTCGGTATCTCAGGTCGATGTATAGCGACCGGTCAACGCGGTCGGCTCCCTCTCCCTCTGGGAGAGGGCTGGGGTGAGGGCGGCGTCATTCAGTGAACGGAATGCTCTCAACCACCTCAAGGTCATACCCGGTCAACCCCGCATACTTCAGCGGTGGGCCGAGGTGGCGCAACTTGCCCACCCCAAGGTTCTGCAGAATCTGCGCCCCCGTCCCGACCTCGGAATAAATCCGCGATTGCGAACGGCTGAACTGCCGTGGCGGCTGGGTCAGCTGCGGCACGCGTTCGAGCAACGCCTGCGACGATTCATGATTGGCCAGCACCACCACAACCCCATGACCTTCCGCCGCGACCCGTTGCAGCGCCGCCCACAGAGTCCAGTTCGTTGGCCCGCTGTACTCGGCGCCGACCAGGTCGCGCAGCGGATCGATCACATGCACACGCACCAGCGTCGGCTCTTCACGGCGCAAGTCGCCCATGACCATCGCCATGTGCACGCCGCCTTCGATGCGATCCTCGAAAGTGATCAAACGGAACGTGCCATGCACCGTCGGCAGCTCACGTTCACCGATGCGTTCGATGGTGTGCTCGGTGCTTAGGCGATAGTGGATCAGGTCGGCAATGGTGCCAATCTTGATCCCGTGCTTGCGCGCGAACTGCTCCAGATCCGGGCGGCGCGCCATGGTGCCGTCGTCGTTCATCACTTCGACAATCACCGAGGCCGGGGTGAAACCGGCCAGACGCGCCAGATCGCAACCGGCCTCGGTGTGCCCGGCGCGGGTCAGCACGCCACCTTCCTTGGCGCGCAGCGGGAAGATGTGGCCGGGCTGCACCAGGTCTTCGGCGCGGGCATTCGGCGCGACGGCGGCGGCAACGGTGCAGGCCCGGTCGGCGGCAGAAATGCCGGTAGTCACGCCAATCGCCGCTTCGATCGACACGGTGAATGCAGTGCTGAACACACTGCCGTTGGCGGGTACCATTTGCTCCAGGCCCAGACGCTGACAATGTTCGTCGGTCAGGGTCAGGCAGATCAGCCCGCGTGCCTCGCGGGCCATGAAGCTGATAGCCTCCGGTGTGCAACGATCAGCGGCCAGCAGCAGGTCGCCTTCGTTCTCGCGGTCTTCGTCATCGACCAGCAGGACCATTTTGCCGAGGCGATAATCTTCGATGATTTCTTCGATGCTGTTGAAGGCCATGCTGGACTCTCAGGGTTCGTTGGAAATATATTGGTATACCATAATACAAAATCAACAAAGAGGTCACTATGAAGGCGTACTGGATTGCACATGTGGATATAGCCAATGCCGAGCACTACAGCCAATACACCCAGCGCACCCCGCAGGCGATTGCTGCTTTCGGCGGCAAGTTTCTGGCCAGAGGCGGGCGCAGCGAAGCGCTGGAAGGACGGCAGACGCCACAGCGCACCGTGATCATCGAGTTTGAAAGCTACGAAACAGCCGTGGCGTGCTACCACTCGGCGGCGTATCAGGAGGCGAAGAGTTATCGCGAGGAATGGGCGAAGGCGGAGATCATCATCGTCGAGGGCGTTGCCCCGAACTGAGCCACACCACCATCCTGTGGGAGCGAGCCTGCTCGCGAATGCGTTCGAACATTCAACATTTGTATTGACTGACACGACGCCTTCGCGAGCAGGCTCGCTCCCACAGGTTTTGTGTTCAGGCAAATGTCAGCGCATGAAATGAATCTTGCCGCTGTCATCATTGCCCATGTAAATCCCGTAAACCCCCGCCTGGCGCTCTTCGATATAGCGCTCGAGAATCTGCCGGATCGCCGGGTAATAGATCTGCTCCCAAGGAATGTCTTCCGGGGCGAAGAACTTGTAATCCATGGTCTCCGGCCCGTACTGCCCGGTGATTTCCAGGGCGATGGCACGGAAGATGATGTACACCTCGCTGATCTTCGGCACGCTGAAGATCGAATACGGCGAGACGATTTCCGCGCGCACGCCGCTTTCTTCCCAGACTTCGCGCAGCGCCGCCTGTTCGGTGGTCTCACCGCTTTCCATGAAACCGGCCGGCAGCGTCCAGGTGCCGGGGCGCGGGGGAATCGCCCGTTGGCACAAGAGGTATTTGCCGTCCTGCTCGATGATGCAGCCGGCGATGATCTTCGGATTGACGTAGTGGATATAGCCGCAGCCGCGGCACATCAGGCGCTCGTGCGTATCGCCCGGCGGCGTCTGCTGACTGAGGTCAGGGCCACCGCATTTCGGGCAAAAGCTCGGGCTGAACATGTCATTGACCTATGCGGGGTTCTTTCAGCGCGATCGGCAGGGTGATCGCCGGGGTGCCTTTGACGGCGACGCCTGTCTCTTCCTGCTTGCGCTTGAGGTAATCGAGGGCCACGGCGGCGGCCGCGCGGACGTGATCGACACAGGCCTGATGCGCCGCCAGCGGATCGCCGCTCTTGATCGCCTCGACCATTTTTTCCATCTCGTGATTACTCGCGCCGCGTCGGTTTTCCTGGGAGACCGAGGTCGCGCGTAGATAGCTGATGCGCGCCTGCAACTGACGCAATTGCGTGGCGGCGACATGGTTGCCCGAGCCTTCGAGCAGCACGTCGTAGAAGCCCTGCACCGAGTCGATGACCTGTTGCAGCTCGCCGTCCTTCAACGCTTTGCGGTTGTCATCGAGGGCTTTTTCCAGGGCTTTGATGTCCTTGGCTTTGGCGCGCAGGGTGAACAGCTGGACGATCAGGCCTTCGAGCACACAACGCAGTTCGTAGATATCGACGGCGTCGTCGAGGGTGATGATGGCTACGCGCGGGCCTTTGGCGTCGGCGAATTCGACCAGACCTTCGGATTCAAGGTGGCGCAGAGCTTCGCGCACCGAAGTGCGGCTGACGCCGAGGCGATCGCAGAGGTCGCGTTCGACCAGACGATCACCTGGCATGAGCTGGAAATTCATGATCGCGCTACGCAGTTTGTCCAGCACGATTTCGCGCAGGGTAACGGGGTTGCGATTGACCTTGAAGCTGTCGTCGAGTGGCTGGCGTTTCATGGGGTCCGCTCTTGAGCTTGGCTGTCCATGCCAGACGGGCATCAAAACAGCCGAGGGTTAACTGGAGGCCTCGGCGTCGGCTTCGGCAAAGGCTTCACGGGCCAGCCGGAAACTGTCCACGGCCGCCGGAACGCCGCAATAAATGCCGACCTGAAGCAGAATTTCGCGTATTTGCTCACGACTCAGGCCGTTACGCAAGGCGCCACGCACATGCAGCTTGAGTTCATGCGGGCGGTTGAGCGCCGAGATCATTGCCAGGTTGATCATGCTGCGCTCTTTGAGCGACAAACCCTCGCGCCCCCAGACATGGCCCCAGCAGTACTCGGTGACCATTTCCTGCAGCGGGCGGGTGAAATCATCGGCGTTCTCGATCGAGCGTTGCACGTAGGCTTCACCCAATACCTGGGTGCGGATTTTCAGACCTTTTTCATACTTCTCGTTACTCATCATTCCTCCAATCCACAGGTGTTCCCTGTGGGAGCGAGCCTGCTCGCGAAGGCGTCGTGTCAGTCGATGCAAATTTTGAATGATCGACCGCTTTCGCGAGCAGGCTCGCTCCCACATTGGCAATCGTGTCTGGCTGTCAGGCCAGCGTTGGCAACGCGCCCAACTTGCCCTTGTGATAAATCATCGGCGTCACCGGTTGCTCGGGCAGGATCAGGTTCTTCACTGCGCCGACAATGATCGCGTGATCGCCGCCGTCGTATTCACGCCACAACTCGCACTCGATGATCGCCGTGGCCTTGGCCAGAATCGGGTTGCCCAAATCGCTCAAATGCCACTCGATGCCCTTGGCCTTTTCCTTGCCCTTGCCGGCGAACGCATAGGCTTCGGCGGTCTGCTCGGCGGAGAGCAAATGGATAGCGAATTTCTTGCTGTCGCGCAGCACCGGGTAGGTGTCGGACGCATAGTTGGGGCAGAACAGCACCAGCGCCGGGTCGATCGACAGCGCGCTGAACGCGCTGGCGGTGATGCCGACGATGCCGCCGTCCGGGTCGAGGGTGGTGACCACCGTGACGCCGGACGGGAACGAGCTCATGACGTCTTTGTAAATGCCGGGTTCGATCATTTCTCAGGACTCCTAGCGCATCACAAACGGATCAGGCATTGGCGCCTGGGAGAGGTTGATCCACACCGTTTTCAGTTCGGTGTAGGCCAGCACCGAATCGATGCCGCTTTCGCGTCCATAGCCACTGTTCTTGAAGCCGCCGATCGGCGCCATCGCCGACACCGCACGGTAAGTGTTGACCCAGATGATCCCCGAGCGCACATCGCGCGCCAGACGATGGGCGCGGCCCAGATCGCGGGTCCAGATGCCGGCAGCGAGGCCGAACTGCGAGTCGTTGGCGATCGCCAGCGCTTCGGCTTCGTCTTTAAAACGAATCACCGAAGCCACCGGGCCGAACACTTCTTCCTGCATGATCTTCATCGAATTGCGATCGCATTCGAACAGCGTCGGCTCGTAGAACCAGCCTTCACCGAGATCCGCCGGGCGCTTGCCGCCGGTGCGCAAACGCGCGCCTTCAGCGATGGCATCGGCGACCAGACCTTCGACCACTGCCAGTTGCTGCGCGGTGGCCATCGGACCCATCTCGCTATTGTCTTCCTGCGGGTTGCCGATGCGGATGCGCTGGGCGCGCTCGACCAGACGGTTGACGAATTCGTCGTAGATTTCGTCCTGCACCAGCAAGCGCGAACCGGACACGCAACTCTGCCCGGACGCCGCGTAGATGCCGGCAATCGCACCGTTGATCGCGCTGTCGAGATCGGCGTCGGCGAAAATGATGTTTGGTGACTTGCCGCCCAGCTCCAGCGAAAGCTTGGCGAAGTTCTCGGCGCTGCTGCGCACTACATGCCGCGCCGTGGCCGCGCCGCCGGTGAAGGCGATCTTGCGGATCAGCGGATGGCGGGTGAGGGCGGCGCCGGTGCTCGGGCCGTAACCGGTAACGACGTTGACCACGCCCGGCGGAATCCCGGCTTCGAGGGCCAAGCGTGCGAGCTCGAGAATGGTCGCCGAGGCGTGCTCGGACGGCTTGATCACTATGGTGTTACCAGCGGCGAGGGCCGGGGCCAGTTTGATTGCGGTCAGGTACAGCGGGCTGTTCCACGGAATGATCGCGGCGACCACACCCATGGCTTCGTGCACGGTGTAGGCAAACAGGTCAGGCTTGTCCAGCGGCAGGGTGCCGCCTTCCAGTTTGTCAGCGAGGCCTGCGGTGTAGTGGAAGAACTCCGGCAGATAGCTGACCTGGCCACGGGTTTCGCGGATCAGCTTGCCGTTGTCGCGGCTTTCCAGCTGCGCCAGGTGTTCCTTGTTTTCTGCGATCAGATCACCGAGGCGGCGCAGCAGTTTGCCTCGCGCGGTGGCGGTCAGGCCGCGCCACGCCGGGCTGTCAAAAGCAGTTTGCGCTGCTAGCACGGCGCGTTCGACGTCCGCTTCATCGGCGTCGGGCAGTTCCGCCCAGGCCTGCGCGGAGGCCGGGTTGAGGCTTTCGAAGGTCTTGCCGGAGAGGGCGTCAACCCAGTCTCCGCCGATGCACATCTGGAAGCGTGCGAGTGTCATGCAACGATCCCCTTTATATGGTTTTGTCGGGAGTGTGCGAATTCGAGAAATTGCAGCAGCATCTGGTTGACCAGACGCGGCGACTCTACCGGCATCATATGCCGTTGCTCGGGCAGCACGGCAACCTTCGCACCGGGGATGCGCCGGGCCAGTTGCTCGGCCATTTCCGGGGTCGAGCCGGGGTCGAGTTCGCCGGTGGCGATCAGCGTCGGTGCCTGAATGCTGCTCAGGTCGTCGGCGCGGTACATGTCCTGGGTGGCGAACAATTCGTAGGTGGTCAGGTAGCCCTGCGGATCGTTGTTGGCCAAGGTCTGGCGCAACGCGGCGATCTGCGCCGGATTGGCCGCCTGATATTCACGGCTGAACCAGCGTGACAGGGCGGCTTCGGCATTGGCGTCCGGGCCGTGTTCGGCAGCCTGCGCAGTGCGCGCAATCACGCCGGCACGCTGTTCTTCGCTGCGGTTGAACACACTGTTCAACACCACCAGACTTTGCAGGCGCTCCGGGTAATGCAGGGCGAAGGCCCGCGCGACCAGACCGCCCATGGAGAAACCGATCACCGCTGCCTGCGGCACGTTCAAGTGATCGAGCAGCTCGAGCAACTGATCGGCGTAACCGAGCAGGTCGGTGCCGCTGGCCGGGCGCGGGCTGGCGCCGTGGCCGAGCATGTCGTAGGCGATCACCTGGTATTGGCTGGCGAGGCCGACAATCTGCCCGCCCCACATTTCTTTGTTCAGGCCCACGCCGTGGATCAAGACCACGGGCTGGCCTTGGCCGGTCGCCAGGTAACTGGTGCCAGCCGGGGTGAGTTCAGCGGTGAGCCGAATCATGGAGCGCTCCTGCAATGCCTTTCTTGTTGTGATTACTGGGCTTTTTCGGCGGCCAGTTCTTCCAGATCGATGTAGCGGTTGCCGATGCGCGGGTGCAGGCGGCCACCGTCGGCGCAACCCAGCACGACGACGATTTCGTCGGCACGCGGCGCGTCTTCGATCTGCATTTCCAGGGTGATGTAGTGCGAACGCAGGCCTTCGTCGTCCTTGTGCATCATCGGGATCTGAATCGAAGTGCCAGGGCCGCCGCGCTTGTTGGTGAAGCTCAGGTAGCTCTTGGCTTTCACTGCTTCGCGATAGTGGTTGCCGAAGCGCAGGGTGTGGATCACCGCCGACGCGTGCTCGATTTCGCCATCAGCGCCGACTACGGCCGCTTTGCCGTAGGCCTCGATCTTCTCGGCACCGCCGATAATGCCGACCAGGCGTTCGACCATCATTGCGCCGAGGTCGGAGCAGTTGGCGCGGATCTGCGGTTTGAGGTCTTCGACAAAACCGTTGCCCACCCACGGGTTCTTCATCACCACGGCGAGGCCGACCATGGTCACTGGCTTGTCAGTGGCTTTGCCGCCTTCGATGAAGGTTTCTTCGACATAGCTGACGATCTTGCGAATTTCGAAACTCATGAGCTGCTCCGTTGGGGGATTGAGAGTGTCTGTGCGTCTGATGGTATACCATAATACCGATCCTGCAAGTCCCCGCAGCGACAATTGCGTCATCCATCCTACGAATGGCTGCGCATTCAGCCTTTGGCGCGAAACCACCCATCACCACAAACCCTGTGGGAGCGAGCCTGCTCGCGAAAGCGGTGGGTCAGCCAATAAACAGGGTGACTGATACACCGCTTTCGCGAGCAAGCTCGCTCCCACAGGGAAAATGATGGGTTACAGAGGGCCGCTTTCGGTTAACAAAAGATAACGCGGCGCCGATTGTCAGACATTTGCAAAGCCCGATAGGATGAGCCAGCTTCCGAAGGGGCTCTGGATTGCGGGTTTCAGGATGATGCTTCTGATCTGCCACTAGCCGAGCACCCTTGCGGCGCCCTTGAAGGCCCGATGGCCCAACAATAATAAATAGGGGAAGGTCTATGAGTCGTTGCCGCCCGCCGGCGTTACGCAACACCGCGTTGCTGGCCACAGCACTCTCACTGCTGGGCTTTGCCACGTTATCGGCACCTGTGATTGCCGCCGAGGCCCCGGCTGACGTGGTCTATGCCACCGAATCGGCCAAGGCCGCAAAAAGCCTGATTCTTGATGTCGTCCACGCTGGCGCGCGTCTTGTCGCGGTCGGCGATCGCGGGCACATCGTCTATTCCGATGACCAGGGCAAGACCTGGACCCAGGCCAAGGTGCCGACCCGGCAACTGCTCACCGCCGTGTATTTCGTCGACGACAAAAACGGCTGGGCCGTGGGCCACGACGCGCAGATTCTCGCCAGTGCAGACGGCGGTCTGACCTGGACCAAGCAATTCGAAGACCTCAAACGTGAATCGCCGCTGCTCGACGTCTGGTTCAAGGACGCCAGCAACGGCTTTGCCGTGGGCGCCTACGGCACGCTGCTGGAAACCACCGACGGCGGCAAGAACTGGGAAGACGTCAGCGATCGCCTCGACAACGAAGACCAGTTCCACCTGAACGCCATCGCCGCCGTGAAAGACGCCGGGCTGTTCATCGTTGGCGAGTCCGGCAGCATGTTCCGCTCCGCCGATGACGGCCAGACCTGGGAAAAGCTTGAAGGCCCGTACGAAGGTTCGCTGTTCGGCGTGATCGGCACGGCGCAGCCGCAGACCCTGCTGGCGTACGGCTTGCGCGGCAACCTTTATCGCTCCACTGATTTCGGCAGCAACTGGGAGCAGGTCGAACTCAAAGCCGCACGCGGTGCGCTGGAGTTCGGCCTGTCCGGCGGCACGCTGCTGGAAGACGGCTCGATCGTCATCGTCGGCAACGGCGGCTCGGTGATCAGCAGCAGCGACAACGGCGAAACCTTCAGCGTGTTCAACCGTCCGGATCGCATTTCGCTGTCGTCGGTCACCGCCGCCGGCAACGGCAACCTGGTTCTGACCGGGCAGGGTGGCTTGCACATCACCCAGCCAAACGGTGCCGAGACCAATAACAAGAAGGCGGGGCTATGACTTCCTTGATCACTCCTCAGCAGGAAAAGGCGACGGTTCTCGAGCGCCTGATCTTCAACAACCGTCCGGCCGTGATCCTGATCTGCCTGGTGGTGAGCATTTTCCTGTTCTGGCAGGCAACGCTGATTCGGCCGTCGACCAGTTTTGAAAAAATGATCCCGCTGCAGCATCCCTTCATCGAAAAGATGATGGAGCACCGCAACGATCTGGCGAACCTCGGCAACACCGTGCGTATTTCGGTGGAAGCCACCGACGGCGACATCTTCTCCAAGGAGTACATGGAGACCCTGCGCCAGATCAACGACGAAGTGTTCTACATTTCCGGCGTCGATCGTTCCGGCCTCAAATCGCTGTGGAGCCCGAGCGTACGCTGGACCGAAGTAACCGAAGAGGGTTTCGCCGGCGGTGAAGTGATTCCGCAGAGCTACAACGGCTCCCAGGACAGCCTCGATCTGCTGCGCAACAACGTGCTCAAGTCCGGCCAGGTCGGGCGTCTGGTGGCCAACGATTTCAAGTCGAGCATCGTCGACATCCCGCTGCTCGAGGCCTATCCGGACCCGCAGGATCAGGGCAAGTTGCTGGCGCTGGACTATCGCCAGTTCTCCCATGAACTCGAAGACAAGATCCGCAACAAGTTCGAAGCGCAGAACCCCAACATCAAGATCCACATCGTCGGTTTCGCCAAGAAAGTCGGTGACCTGATCGACGGTCTGGTGATGGTGGTGCTGTTCTTCGGTGTCGCCTTTGTCATCACCCTGATCCTGCTGCTGTGGTTCACCAACTGCCTGCGCAGCACCATCGCGGTGTTGAGCACGACGCTGGTGGCGGTGGTCTGGCAACTCGGATTGATGCACTTCTTCGGCTTCGGCCTCGACCCGTATTCGATGCTGGTGCCGTTCCTTATTTTCGCCATCGGCATTTCCCACGGTGTGCAGAAGATCAACGGTATCGCCCTGCAATCCAGCGAGGCCGATAACGCCCTCACGGCTGCACGACGCACCTTCCGCCAGTTGTTCCTGCCGGGGATGATCGCGATTCTGGCCGATGCGGTGGGCTTCATTACCCTGCTGATCATCGACATCGGCGTGATCCGTGAACTGGCGATCGGCGCGTCTATCGGCGTTGCGGTGATCGTGTTCACCAACCTGATCCTGCTGCCGGTGGCGATTTCCTATGTCGGCATCAGCAAGCGCGCGATTGCCAAGAGCAAGAAGGACGCCAACCGCGAGCATCCGTTCTGGCGCCTGCTGTCGAACTTCGCCAGCCCGAAAGTCGCGCCGATTTCGGTAGCGCTGGCCCTGATCGCCTTCGGTGGCGGCCTCTGGTACAGCCAGAACCTGAAAATCGGCGACCTCGACCAGGGCGCGCCGGAACTGCGTCCGGACTCGCGCTACAACAAGGACAACAACTTCATCATCAGCAACTACTCGACCAGCTCCGACGTGCTGGTGGTGATGGTCAAGACCAAGGCCGAAGGCTGCTCGCGCTACGAAGCCATGGCGCCGATCGATCAGCTGATGTGGAAGATGCAGAACACCGAAGGCGTACAGTCGGCGATCTCGCTGGTGACCGTGTCCAAGCAGATGATCAAGGGCATGAACGAGGGCAACCTGAAATGGGAAACCCTGTCGCGCAACCCGGACGTACTGAACAACTCAATCGCCCGCGCCGATGGCCTGTACAACAACAGCTGCTCGCTGGCGCCAGTGCTGGTGTTCCTCAACGATCACAAAGCTGAGACCCTCGATCGTGCGGTCAACGCGGTGCAGGAGTTCGCCAAGGAAAACAACAAGGACGGCCTGGAATTCATCCTCGCTGCCGGTAACGCCGGGATCGAAGCAGCCACCAACGAAGTCATCAAACAGGCTGAGCTGACCATCCTGATTCTGGTGTATATCTGCGTGGCGGTGATGTGCATGATCACCTTCCGCTCGTGGGCCGCGACCTTGTGTATTGTCCTGCCGCTGGTGCTGACCTCGGTACTCGGCAACGCACTGATGGCGTTCATGGGTATCGGTGTGAAAGTCGCGACGCTGCCGGTGGTGGCGCTGGGCGTGGGGATTGGTGTGGACTACGGCATCTACATCTACAGCCGCCTGGAAAGTTTCCTGCGTGCCGGGCTACCGTTGCAGGAAGCCTATTACCAGACGCTGAAGTCCACCGGTAAAGCGGTGCTGTTCACCGGCCTGTGCCTGGCGATCGGCGTGTGCACCTGGATCTTCTCGGCGATCAAGTTCCAGGCCGACATGGGCCTGATGCTGACCTTCATGCTGCTGTGGAACATGTTCGGCGCGCTGTGGCTGCTGCCGGCGCTGGCGAAGTTCCTGATCAAGCCTGAGAAGCTGGCGGGGCAGAAGGGCAATTCGCTGTTTGCCCACTGATCTGACAGGCTGAAACGACAAAGCCGCAACCTTGAGGGGTTGCGGCTTTTTTTGTGCTTCAAGATCAAGAGCCCCTCACCCTAGCCCTCTCCCGGAGGGAGAGGGGACTGACCGCGGTGTCTTTCGCCATCCACCGACCTGAAAGACCGGGTCGATTATGGATCCAAAGCAAAGCGTTCGCCCCGAGATGCCAGTCGATTATGGACACAGCAAATCGTTCGACTGGAGATGTCGAGTCGGTTATGGATTCAAAGCAAATCGTTCAAGTCGGCGTAGATCACGAATATCCCCCAATCGGTCCCCTCTACCTCTGGGAGAGGGCTAGGGTGAGGGCAAGCAGTCTCAAGCATTAAGTGAGTTCAGCTCCAAGCACCACACTCAACGCACTGCGCGCATCATCCAACTGCACCAGCGTCGCATGCCGAGCACCCAGCGCATCGCGATTCTCGATCGCCGTCAGAATCGCCTTGTGCCTCGGCAACGCCAGTTCATGCAGATTCGGACGTTGATTGGAATGCTTCAACGCCTCGGCAATCGCTACCGCCAACATGTTGCACAGGTTCGCCAGCAGGTCGTTGTGCGTCGCATCGGCGATGCGGCTGTGGAAGTCCAGGTCCGGTTGCAACAGCGCTTCCGGGGTCGGCGCGGCTTCCATGCGTTGGTAGGCTTCGTTGATCGCGGCGATGTCGGCATCGGTTGCATGCTGGGCGGCGAGGGCGGCGGCTGCCGGTTCGATGATGCTGCGCACGCTGGTCAGCACGTTGAAGAATTCATTCTGTGGGCTGCTCTGCATCAGCCAGTGCAGCACGTCCGGGTCGAGCATGTGCCATTCGCGGCGGGCCTTGACCACTGTGCCGACGCGCGGTTTGGAATACACCAGCCCCTTGGCCACCAGCACTCGAGTCGCTTCGCGCAACACCGGCCGACTGACCGCGTACTCCTCGCAAAGCAGGGCTTCGGCGGGCAGTTTGTCGTCGGGCAAAAAGCGTCCGGAGACGATCTGCATGCCCAGTTCCTGGACGATGCGCGAATGCATGCTTTTACGGTCGGAAGGTTTGCGGTAATCCATGGGGAGTGGCGCGATCCTGAGCGATGGAGATGCCGCGCATCATAGCAGGCACGGCACAGATTTGAGGCGATACGCAAAAGCAACTGTGGGAGCGAGCCTGCTCGCGAAGGCGGCATATCAGTCAAATAGATGTCGACTGACACTCCCTCTTCGCGAGCAGGCTCGCTCCCACCGGGGAATTGCGCTTTTAGTGAGAGTGACGCGGAACCTCAGCGCCTCGGCAACCGACGAGGAAGTCAAAGTCGCAACCCTGATCCGCCTGCAGCACGTGATCGATGTATAGCTGACGATAACCGCCCACCAGCAACTGCTGCGGTGCTTGCAGGTCGGCCATGCGCGCGGCCAGTTCAGCATCCGGAATGTCCAGATGCAGACGGCCGCTTGCGCAATCGAGTTCGATCCAGTCGCCTTCCTTTACCGCCGCCAAAGGCCCGCCCGCTGCGGCTTCCGGGGCAACGTGCAAAACCACTGTGCCATACGCCGTACCGCTCATCCGTGCATCGGAAATGCGCACCATGTCGGTCACCCCTTCTGCCAACAGCTTGGCCGGCAAGCCCATGTTGCCGACTTCGGCCATGCCCGGATAACCCTTCGGCCCGCAGTTCTTCATGACCAGAATCGAATTCTTATCGACGTCCAGCTCCGGATCATTGATCCGCGCCTTGTACATGTCGAAGTTCTCGAACACCACCGCGCGACCGCGATGCTGCATCAGTTCAGCGCTAGCGGCGGACGGCTTGAGCACCGCGCCCAGTGGCGCCAGATTGCCGCGCAACACGCAGATGCCACCGTCAGCGCGAATCGGATTGTCGAGGGTGCGGATCACTTGGTCTTCGCCGTAGATCGGCGCGTCCTTGGTGTTCTCGCCGATGGATTTGCCGTTGACCGTCAGTGCATTCGGGTTGGGGATCAGATTGGCTTCACCCAGGCGGCGCAGCACCGCTGGCAAGCCACCGGCGTAGTAGAACTCTTCCATCAGGAAACGCCCGGACGGTTGCAGGTCGACGATGGTCGGCATGCCGCGACCGATGCGGGTCCAGTCGTCCAGATCGAGCTCGACGCCGATGCGCCCGGCGATCGCTTTCAAGTGGATCACGGCATTGGTCGAACCGCCGATGGCAGCGTTGACACGAATAGCGTTTTCGAAGGCTTCCTTGGTGAGGATCTTCGACAGTTTCAGGTCTTCACGCACCATCTCCACCGCACGCATGCCGGACATGTGCGCCAGCACATAACGGCGCGCATCGACGGCCGGAATCGCCGCGTTGTGCGGCAGCGAAGTGCCCAGCGCTTCCGCCATGCAGGCCATGGTCGACGCGGTGCCCATGGTGTTGCAGGTGCCCGCCGAACGCGACATGCCGCCCTCGGCCGCGAGGAAGTCATCGATGGTGATGGTGCCGGCCTTGACCTGTTCGCTGAGCTGCCAGACCACGGTGCCGGAACCGATGTCCTTGCCTTTGTGCTTGCCGTTGAGCATCGGCCCGCCGGTGACGACGATGGCCGGCACGTCGCAACTGGCCGCGCCCATCAGCAGTGCTGGAGTGGTTTTGTCGCAACCGGTGAGCAGCACTACGCCGTCGATCGGGTTGCCGCGAATCGCTTCTTCAACGTCCATGCTCGCCAGGTTGCGGGTGAGCATGGCGGTCGGGCGCAGGTTCGATTCGCCGTTGGAGAACACCGGGAATTCCACCGGAAAACCACCGGCCTCGATCACCCCGCGTTTGACGTGCTCCGCGATCTGGCGGAAGTGCGCGTTGCACGGAGTCAGTTCCGACCAGGTGTTACAGATGCCGATGATCGGCTTGCCGTGGAACTGGTGGTCGGCGATGCCCTGATTCTTCATCCAGCTGCGGTACATGAAGCCGTTCTTGTCGGCCGTGCCAAACCATTGGGCGGAGCGCAGGGTGGGTTTCTTATCAGACATGATCGATTCTCTTATTGTAAGACTATTGTTTGCGAGCTGACGCTTAATCTAAGCTCAAAATCCGCGCTTTGGAAGTGTTGTTGGGTAATTAGTATTACTATATAGTCGTTTTCGACGGAGGGATGGCCCTGGCTGTTTTGGCGAGAGGCGTCCCCCGAGGTTCTATAAAAACAACAATCGGAGACCGATCTCATGAGCCAGGAATTGCGGCTTGTCCGGCGCATCACACTGAAACTGATTCCCTTCCTGATCCTGCTGTACCTGATCGCCTATGTGGATCGCTCCGCCGTCGGCTTCGCCAAGCTGCACATGGGCGCCGACATCGGCATCGGCGACGCCGCCTATGGCCTCGGTGCCGGGCTGTTTTTTATCGGCTATTTTCTTCTCGAGATTCCCAGCAACCTGATGCTCGAACGCTTCGGCGCGCGGCGCTGGTTCGCACGAATCATGATCACCTGGGGCGCGATCACCATCGGCATGGCCTTCGTGCAAGGGCCGCACAGCTTCTATGTGATGCGCTTTCTGCTCGGCGCGGCCGAGGCGGGCTTCTTCCCTGGCGTGCTGTACTACATCACCCAATGGTTCCCGGTGCGCCATCGCGGCAAGATCCTCGGCCTGTTCATCCTTTCGCAACCCATTGCGATGATGATCACCGGTCCCGTGTCCGGCGGTTTGCTGGGCATGGACGGCATCCTCGGCCTGCACGGCTGGCAGTGGCTGTTCATCGTCATCGGCACCCCGGCGATCCTGCTGACCTGGCCGGTCCTGCGCTGGCTGCCGGACGGCCCGCAGCAAGTGAAGTGGATGGATCAGGCGGAAAAAGACTGGCTGACCGGCGAACTGAAAAAGGACTTGCAGGAGTACGGCCAGACCCGTCACGGCAATCCGCTGCATGCGCTGAAAGACAAGCGCGTGTTGCTGCTGGCGCTGTTCTATCTGCCGGTGACCCTGAGCATTTATGGTCTGGGCCTGTGGCTGCCGACCTTGATCAAACAGTTCGGCGGCAGCGATCTGGTCACCGGGTTCGTCTCTTCGGTGCCATACATTTTCGGGATCATCGGCCTGCTGATCATTCCGCGCAGCTCCGACCGTTTGAATGATCGCTACGGCCACTTGGCGGTGCTTTATGTGCTCGGTGCGCTGGGCCTGTTCCTCAGTGCCTGGCTGTCGCTGCCGGCGGCGCAACTGGCGGCACTGTGTCTGGTGGCGTTCGCGTTGTTCTCGTGCACCGCGGTGTTCTGGACCTTGCCGGGGCGCTTCTTTGCTGGCGCGAGTGCCGCGGCGGGGATTGCCTTGATCAACTCGGTGGGCAATTTGGGCGGGTATATCGGGCCGTTCGTGATCGGCGCGTTGAAGGAATACACCGGCAATCTGGCTTCGGGGTTGTACTTCCTCTCGGGCGTGATGGTGTTCGGGCTGATTCTGACCGGCATCGTCTACCGCGTGCTCGAACGCAAGCACGTGCTGCCCGTCGACCAGTTCGCCGCCAGCGCCCGTGGCGCGACCCGAACCTGACTGACCAACACTGGCCCCTGTGGGAGCGAGCCTGCTCGCGAAGAGGCCATCACATTCAACACTGCTGGTGACTGGTACACCGCTTTCGCGAGCAAGCTCGCTCCCACAGGGGATGGCGGCGTTTTTGATGGAACAGGAGAAAATCATGCATCTGGTTCAATTCGAATTACCCAACGGCGAGCGCCGTGTCGGCGTGGTCGACAACGGTCAGGTCCGCGAAGTCGAGGACGCCCGCAGTGTCCGTGATCTGGCCCTGGCTGCAATCGAGGCCGGCAGCTCCCTTGAGCAGCAAGTGCAAAGCCTCGGCCTCGGTGCCAGCCACGACTACGCGCAGTTGCTCAAAGACCTGCGCATCCTGCCGCCACTGGATCACCCGGACCCGGCACACATGCTGGTCAGCGGTACTGGTCTGACCCATCTGGGCAGTGCTTCGGCGCGGGACAAGATGCACCAGCAGGCCGGCGATGAAGCGGCGATGACCGACACCATGCGCATTTTCAAATGGGGCGTGGAGGGCGGCAAACCGGCGGCGGGGCAGGCCGGCGTGCAACCAGAGTGGTTCTACAAGGGCGACGGCAGCATTGTCGTGCGTCCGGGGCAGCCGTTCCCGCTGCCGCCGTTCGCCGAAGACGCCGGCGAAGAGCCGGAGATGGCCGGCCTGTATGTCATCGGCAACGATGGCAAGCCGTATCGCCTCGGTTTCGCCGTCGGTAACGAGTTCTCCGACCACGTCATGGAGCGCAAGAATTACCTGTACCTCGCGCACTCGAAATTGCGCAGTTGCAGTTATGGCCCGGAACTTCGCACCGGTGAATTGCCTCAACACCTTGCCGGCACCAGCCGAATCCTGCGTGACGGCGAAGTGCTCTGGCAGAACGAGTTCCTCAGCGGCGAGGCCAACATGTGCCACAGCCTGGCGAACCTCGAGTACCACCACTTCAAATACAGTCAGTTCCTGCGTCCGGGCGACGTGCACATTCACTTTTTCGGCACTGCGACCCTGTCGTTTGCCGACGGCATCCGCACCCAGCCGGGCGACACGTTCGAGATCAGCCAGGCCGACTTCGGCGCTGCGCTGGTCAACGGTATCGCACCGGTCAAAGCGGCTTTTGAACCGGACAGCATCGGCACCCTTTAAGGAGATCCCATGACTCAGATTCTCGGTCACAACTACATCGGCGGTCAGCGCAGCGCCGCCGGCAGCGTCAAACTGCACTCGGTCGACGCCAGCACTGGCGAGGCCCTGCCGCACGATTTCATTCAGGCCACGGCCGAAGAAGTCGACGCCGCCGCCAAGGCCGCCGCGGCGGCTTACCCGACCTATCGCAGCCTCAGCGCCGAACGTCGCGCGCAGTTCCTTGACGCGGTCGCGGATGAACTGGATGCGCTTGGCGATGATTTCGTTGTTGTGGTCTGCCGCGAAACCGCGCTGCCGGCCGGACGCATTCAGGGCGAGCGCGGTCGCACCAGCGGGCAGATGCGTCTGTTCGCCAAAGTCCTGCGTCGCGGTGATTTCTACGGCGCGCGGATCGATCAGGCATTGCCGGATCGTCAGCCGCTGCCACGTCCGGATCTGCGTCAGTACCGCATCGGCCTCGGCCCGGTCGCCGTGTTTGGTGCCAGCAACTTCCCGCTGGCGTTCTCCACTGCCGGTGGCGATACCGCAGCAGCACTGGCCGCCGGTTGCCCGGTAGTGTTCAAGGCCCACAGCGGCCACATGGCCACCGCTGAACTGGTCGCCGACGCGATCATTCGTGCCGCAGAAAAAACCGGTATGCCCGCTGGCGTGTTCAACATGATCTACGGTGGCGGCGTCGGTGAATGGCTGGTCAAGCATCCGGCGATTCAGGCCGTTGGTTTCACCGGTTCGCTGAAGGGCGGTCGCGCCTTGTGCGACATGGCTGCCGCACGTCCGCAACCGATCCCGGTGTTCGCCGAGATGTCGAGCATCAACCCGGTGATCGTTTTGCCGCAAGCACTGGCCACACGTTCGGAAACCGTCGCGCGTGACCTCACCGCTTCGGTGGTTCAGGGTTGCGGTCAGTTCTGCACCAACCCGGGTCTGGTCATCGGTATTCGCTCGCCGCAGTTCAGCGCGTTTGTCCAACAAGTCGCCGCTGCAATCGGTGATCAACCGGCGCAAACCATGCTCAACGCCGGCACCCTCGGCAGCTATGGCAAAGGCCTGGAAAAGCTCCTGGCGCACAGCGGCATCGAGCATCTGGCCGGTAATCCGCAGCAGGGCAATCAGGCGCAGCCGCAGTTGTTCAAGGCTGATGTCAGCCTGTTGATCAACGGTGACGAAGTGCTGCAGGAAGAAGTGTTCGGCCCGACCACAGTAATCGTCGAAGTGGCCGATCAGGCACAACTGAGCGCGGCGCTGCACGGCCTGCACGGTCAATTGACCGCGACGATCATCGGTGAGCCGTCTGATTTCGAGCAATTCGCCGAGCTGACGCCGCTGCTGGAACAGAAAGTCGGGCGCATCCTGCTCAACGGTTATCCGACCGGTGTCGAGGTGTGCGATTCGATGGTGCACGGTGGGCCGTACCCGGCGACGTCCGATGCGCGCGGCACGTCAGTGGGCACGCTGGCGATCGATCGCTTCCTGCGCCCGGTGTGCTTCCAGAACTACCCGGACAGCTTGCTGCCCGAACCACTGAAAAACGCCAACCCGCTGCGGATTCAGCGTCTGGTGGATGGCAAGCCATCGCGTGAGGCGATCTAAAGCCAAGCCGATGTCCCCTGTGGGAGCGAGCCTGCTCGCGAACGCGGAATATCAGCCAGTTATTTGTTAGCTGGCACACCGCCTTCGCGAGCAGGCTCGCTCCCACAGAGGTTCCAGCAGGGGCCTCTGGATCACATTGGGCTATCATTGGCCCTTTCCCCCCTAGAAAGACTGTTTGCCATGACTGCCCAAACCCTTCTCAACGCCCTCGAACACTGCGGTATGGTCGAAATCGATGGCCTGCACGCCTTCGAATTCGCCCTCGACGAGGACGATAACCTGCACATCGAATGCATCGATGGCCGTGAAGCCAAACACTGGGAATTCACCCCGGCGCAGGTTGCGGCGGCGACGTTCGATGAGACGCTGCAGAGCTGGCTGATCGTCGGTTACGCCAGCGACACCAAGACCACGGGCGAGCATCGTCTGGTGTGCCTCGGCGACGTAGTCAGCAGCAGCGACGATGAGGATGACAATAATGAAAATGCGTAACTTCTGGCCTTTGCTGATGGCCGGCAGCGTCGGCGCGATGGGGCTTTCCAGTGCCTCTGCCGACACCTTGCAGTTGCTGGTCGGTTCCTACACTGCCGGTTCCAGCCAGGGCATCTACCGCATGCAGTTCGACAGCGCCACCGGCCAGATCGACGCCAAGCCGCTGCAAGTGGTCAAGACCGAAAACCCTTCGTGGCTGACCCTCTCGAAAGACCAGAAGCGTTTGTTCGTGGTCAACGAAAACGGCCCGGGCCAGACTGACCCGGTCGGCCGTGTCAGCAGCTTCGCCATCGACCCGAAGACCCATGCGCTGAGCCTGATCAATCAGGTGCAGAGCCTGGGCAACGAGCCTACCCATTCCAGCCTCAGCGCTGATGCCAAACACCTGTTCGTCAGCAACTACTCGGTGATGGAAGATCCGGGCGGCACCCTGGCGGTATTGCCGGTCGATGCCGACGGCCAGCTGAAACCCGTGGTGCAGATGAGCGGCCACCCGGCCAGCCGGGTCAATCCTGAGCGTCAGGCCTCGAATCACGTGCACTCGACGGTGTCTTCGCCGGACGGGCGCTATGTGTTCTCCAATGACTTGGGCGCGGACAAGGTTTTCATCTATCAATACGACCCGAAGGCCAACCCGCACTTGCCGCTAACCCCGGCGAAAACTGCCTCGGTAGCCTTGCCGGCCGGTAGTGGCCCGCGTCATCTGCTGTTCAGCGCTGATGGCAAACACGCTTGGCTGACCATGGAGATGAGCGCGCAGGTTGCGGTGTTCGACTACAAGGACGGCGTACTGACCCAGACGCAACTGGTCGATCTCGCGGCGGGCCAGCCAACCTCGGACAAGGCCGGCGCGGCGCTGCATGCTTCGGCTGACGGCAAGTTTCTCTACGTGAGCAATCGCGGCACGGCCAATCAGCTCGTAGTGTTCAGCATTGATCGTGCGACCGGTCAGCTCAAAGAGCTGCAAAAGCGCTCGGTCGAAGGTGATCACCCGCGCGAGTTTGCCCTCGATCCGAGCGGTAAATTCGTCTTGATTGCCAACCAGAAGAGCAACCAGATTGTCGTCGTCGAACGCGATGCCAAGACCGGTCTGCTGGGCAAAACCGTGCAAAAACTGCCGATGGACGCGCCAAGCGATCTGAAATTCCTGGTGCGACAATAAGCCACAGGCCCCGGTCTACGGGGCCTGCATCGTTGTATTAATTGCACTGATAACGGCTAATGCTACAAAAGATTTCAAGCGAGCAACCCTCGAGCGTTACGTTTGCTTCACAGCCCGACCGGGCAAACCAAGCAAACGAACACGAGGGTTACCGCCATGAATTTCAATCTCTTTTCCGTCATCGCCGCTTCCGCCATTTCTGCCACCGTGGTATTGCCAGCCGGTGCCAACGTCGAAATCGCCAGCAAAAAATCCCACACCCAGAGCTACACCCAGAAATACCTGCAACAAAGCGCCAACTTCTACGCCGCGCTGGATCACAAAACCCAAGCCTGAGCGCACCGTTCTCCTGTAGGAGCTGCCGAAGGCTGCGATCTTTTGATCTTGTTTTTCATAAGCAAAATCAAAAGATCGCAGCCTTCGGCAGCTCCTACACGTATGCGTGGCATTTGGTCATAGGTTTCTTCAAGCGAGGGAATAGAGCAGGTAAATAATCAACGAAGCTGATATTCATCATTGCAAACCCTGAGTGGTTGCTTCGGCTTTTTTGATTGATTCTGTGGCCATCGAAACCTTTGCCCACGGAGAACACCATGGCCAGCGCAATCCTCACTTCCGCCAAACGCGGCGCCTACCTGGCCATCGGTCTGTACTTGGCCGTGGTGCTGTTCGTCAGCATCGGCGCGCAGATGGAACACAGCTTCGACGCCCCGATCGACGTCGCCCACCCCGGCATCCAGTTCGAACTGCGCTCGCAAAGCGCGATGGTCGACAGGGCTGAACTCGCAGGAGTCGGCGGCGCATGAAAGGCTACAGACTCTGGGTCATCGCCAGCCTCGCGCTGATGACCAACGGCGCCTCACTGTTGGGGTTTGGCCAGGGCTCGGTGGGCGGTTTGGCCCGGGCCATAGAGGCCAACCACAACATCGCGCACAACATTGAACGCGCCAACACGCTGGGGCTGATGGCCGGCAATCCACCGGTCAAGGTCGCGGTGGATTTTCTCGGGCCGTTTGAAGTGGATTGCATGGCGCTGGGCATGTGTAACGCCCTGGCCTGACGAAGATCGTGCCCACGCAAAGCGTGGGAACGATCAGATCAAAAGATCGCAGCCTTCGGCAGCTCCTACATCGGATTACTTCTTCATGATCGAGGTGAACAGCTCGGATTCGAGCAAGCGCTGCAACCAGGCTTGTAAGCGCACATAAGGGGTCTGCGCAAACCACTCGCGATCAACATGAGCGAACTGTCGGACGAAGGGCAGCAGGGCGATGT
>NZ_RAZO01000406.1:0-1766 GCF_004307535.1 Pseudomonas sp. Sample_9 | reverse complement strand
ATCTGCGTGAGGCAGGTTTCAGCGAACGGCTGGCGCGACTGGTGGAATATCACGTCCAGGCCAAACGCTATCTGACCTTGCGCGAGCCGGGCTATTACGCGCGGTTGAGTGAGGCGAGTCGCAGGACGCTGGAATATCAGGGCGGGGTAATGAGCGCGGCTGAGGCGGATGCGTTCGAGGCTGATCCGTTGTGTGCGCTGAGTTTGCGCATGCGGCGCTGGGATGAGTTGGCCAAAAAGGAGGCAGTGCCGGTGATGGATCTTGCGGTGCTGAAGCGCAAGGCCTGCGCCGTTTTGTCTTGAGAGACAGGCAAGGTCGGTGCGGATGAATTGTCCTACGGTATAAAAAGAACAATCGTGCAGATAATCCGGCACGGACGGGCTAGGTTGATTGTCCGCTCATCTCACGAGACTGACCTGTATGCGTTATTTGAAAGTAACCGCCCAAGATCGGAGTACCAACAACAGAGCTGATACCGTGCTCCTGCATTTTTTCGAGGAAAGCAGCGGCGCTGAAGACACGCTCGTGCACCGCGCCTATGCACTGGATATCACCGCCGATGGAAAAGTCGATTTCCAGGCCGGCGATGCAAACTCCGACGGCAAGGAAGATATCAAGGACGAGCGCCTGCTCAAGTCATTTGCCAACACCTACCTGCAACTCAACTGGTTCAATCGTGGTAATACCTGGGACCGGTATCTGAAGATTTTCACAGAGGATTTCGCCAAGGACGGTTCACCGGACACGGTGCGCCTGCATTTCCACGAGGGCACCGGCAAACCTCAGGACAACACCATCGTCTACACCGCCTCCCACTACGACACCGACAATGATGGAACGCTGGACTGGATCATCAGTTTCGATGTGGATAACGATGGTGATCAGGATGCCGTGGATCGCAAGCTTGTTTCGCAGCTGAGTACCAGTTACGTAAAATTCAAATGGCGCTGATGATCCGCCGCATCAGATCTGTTCCGCCAGCGCCTCAACCTGCTCCTGCCTTTGCGCCTGGTTCAACTTCGCCTGCGGATTGAGCGACGACCACTGCGGATGCGCCCGGGCCTTGCCCAAGGCCTCGGGCAACTTGCCTTCGCGCCAGGTTTTATCCACAGGCGTGGCCACCTGAATGCTGTCCATCGCCGCATGCCCACGCTGATCGAGTGCCAGCAACAACTGGCGCTGGCGCAACGCCAACAGGCGCAGCACGGCGTCATCCACGGTCAATTCCCGCTGGCCTTTGATCTTGCCGAGCAGGCGACTGCCATAACTGCGCGCCGTTTGCAGCGCGCCACCGGCAATCGCGCCGGCCAGTGCCGCTGCGCCGAGAGTAATCCCGCCGACCAGTAAATCCACGCCAGCCCCGGCCGCCGCACCGGCAGCAACGCCGCCGCCGACGCGCACGCCGAGTTGTTTCAGGGTTTCCGGATTGAACAGGTCATCGCCCCAGCGCCCGTCGAGCAACGGCAAGTCACTGGCCGCCGCGTCCTGCGGGCGAAACGCGTAGAGCTTGAGCAGCGCCTCAACGCACTTCTGCTCACGCTGGCGTACAGCTTTGCGCAGTTCGCTGATCGCCTGCTGTTCCTGCTCGGCTTCGCTGACCACACTGCGCCGGCACGCGGCGCAATCGATCAGCAATTCGGCAATCAGGCGCGCGGCACTTTGCTGGCGCGCGAGGCGCTGCGCCTGCTGGTCGGCGATCAACCGCTCCAGCTGCGGCCGGGCGTTTTCCAATAGCAGGGCGAGGCTCTCGTACAAGCGCCGCTCGC
>NZ_RAZO01000488.1:0-23948 GCF_004307535.1 Pseudomonas sp. Sample_9 | reverse complement strand
TCTGGCCGGACTTCAAACACGACGCCATGCGCACCGCGCTGGCCGATTTCGCTTCGCGCCAGCGTCGCTTCGGTAAAACGAGCGAACAGGTCGAAGCTGGAGCCCGGGTTTAATGCTTAAACAACGAATAATCACTGCACTGATCCTGCTGCCGATTGCCTTGTGCGGGTTTTTCCTGCTCAAGGGTGCCGGCTTCGCGCTGTTCATCGGCCTGGTAGTCAGCCTCGGTGCCTGGGAATGGGCGCGTCTGGCCGGCTTCACCGCGCAATCGTTCCGCGTCGGCTTCGCCGCCGTGGTCGCCTTGATGCTGTTCGTCATGTATGTGTTGCCCGGGCTGGCGCCTTGGGTGCTCGGTGCATCGGTGATCTGGTGGGCGATTGCGACTTATCTGGTGCTGACGTATCCACGCTCCAGCGCGCATTGGTCCACCGCGGCGACCAAGCTGCTGATTGGTCTGCTGATCCTGCTGCCTGCATGGCAGGGGTTGGTGCAGATCAAGCAATATCCGCTGGGTAACTGGTTGATCATGGCGGTGATGGTGTTGGTCTGGGGGGCGGACATCGGTGCTTACTTTTCCGGACGCAAGTTCGGTAAGCGCAAACTTGCGCCGCAGGTCAGTCCGGGTAAAAGCTGGGAAGGTGTCTACGGAGGTCTGGCGCTGAGCCTGCTGATTACCGCAATTGTCGGGCTGGTGCGCGACTGGACCGTGGCCGAGCTGCTCAAAGGCCTCATCGGCGCGGCAGTGATCGTCTTCATTTCCGTGGTCGGTGACCTTACCGAAAGCATGTTCAAGCGCCAGTCCGGCATCAAGGACAGCAGTAATCTGCTGCCCGGGCATGGCGGCGTGCTGGATCGCATCGACAGCCTGACCGCGGCCATTCCGGTGTTCGCCGTATTGCTCTGGATGGCCGCACCGTGAGTCGTCCCCAGCAGATTACGGTGTTGGGTGCGACCGGTTCGATCGGTCTGAGCACCCTGGATGTGATTGCCCGTCATCCCGAGCGTTATCAGGTTTTCGCATTGAGTGGCTTCTCGCGTCTCAGCGAGCTGCTCGCGCTGTGCGTGCGTCATGTACCGCAATTTGCCGTGGTGCCTGAAGGTGCCGCAGCGCGCGGCTTGCAGGATGACTTGCGTGCAGCCGGTTTGCCGACTCGTGTGCTAGTAGGCGAGGAGGGCCTGTGTCAGGTTGCCTCCGCGCCTGAAGTCGATGCGGTCATGGCGGCCATTGTCGGTGCGGCGGGTTTGCGTCCGACACTGGCGGCGGTCGAGGCGGGCAAGAAGATTCTGCTCGCCAACAAGGAAGCGCTGGTGATGTCCGGCGCTCTGTTCATGCAGGCTGTGCGCAAAAGCGGCTCGGTGCTGCTGCCGATCGACAGTGAGCACAACGCGATTTTTCAGTGCATGCCCGCGGATTTCGCGCGCGGCTTGAGCTCGGTGGGGGTGCGGCGGATCTTGCTGACCGCCTCTGGCGGGCCTTTCCGGCAGACGCCGATGTCCGAGCTGGCGCATGTTTCGCCGGAGCAAGCGTGTGCGCATCCGAACTGGTCCATGGGGCGCAAGATCTCCGTGGATTCGGCAAGCATGATGAACAAGGGTCTGGAACTGATCGAAGCCTGCTGGTTGTTCGATGCCAAACCGTCTCAGATCGAAGTGGTAATTCATCCGCAAAGCGTGATCCACTCTCTGGTCGATTACGTCGATGGCTCGGTCCTGGCGCAGTTGGGTAATCCGGACATGCGCACACCGATCGCCAACGCCCTGGCCTGGCCGGAGCGTATCGATTCCGGCGTACCGCCACTGGATCTGTTCGCCATTGCGCGACTGGATTTTGAGGCGCCTGATGAAAGCCGTTTCCCCTGTCTGCGATTGGCCCGTCAGGCGGCCGAAGCTGGCGACAGCGCGCCGGCGATGCTTAACGCGGCCAATGAAGTGGCGGTTGCAGCGTTTCTCGACGGACGGGTTCGCTACCTGGAAATCGCGAGTATCATCGAGGAAGTCTTGAATCTGGAGCCGGTGGTGGCGCTGCACGACCTCGATGCCGTATTTACGGCGGACGCGAAAGCGCGATTGCTGGCCGAGCAATGGTTGAGTCGGCACGGCCGATAGTTTTTTGTAACGCAACGGCGACACGCGACACTGAACAGGATTGCGGAGAAAGTAGATGAGCGCGCTCTATATGATTGCCGGCACCCTGATCGCCTTGGGTGTGCTGGTCACCTTCCACGAATTCGGCCACTTCTGGGTCGCGCGTCGCTGTGGCGTCAAGGTTCTGCGTTTCTCCGTGGGCTTCGGCATGCCGTTGCTGCGCTGGCATGACAAGCAAGGCACTGAATTTGTGGTCGCCGCGATCCCGCTGGGCGGCTACGTCAAGATGCTCGACGAGCGCGAAGGCGAAGTGCCGGTCGATCAACTCGATCAGTCGTTCAATCGCAAATCGGTACGTCAGCGTATCGCCATTGTTGCCGCTGGCCCGATTGCTAACTTCCTGCTGGCGCTGGTGTTCTTCTGGGTGCTGGCGATGCTCGGCAGCGAGCAGGTGCGTCCGGTTATCGGCGCGGTCGAGTCTGGCAGCATTGCCGCCAAGGCAGGTCTGAACGCTGGCCAGGAGATTGTCTCGATCGATGGCGAGCCGACCTCGGGTTGGGCTGCGGTCAATCTGCAACTGGTGCGTCGTCTCGGTGAAAGCGGTGCCATTCAATTGCTGGTGCGCGAGCAGGGTTCGACCGCTGAGTCGCCGCGCACGCTGGCACTGGATAACTGGCTAAAAGGCGCCGACGAGCCGGATCCGATTCGCTCGCTGGGGATTCGTCCGTGGCGCCCGGCCCTGCCGCCGGTGCTTGCCGAGCTCGATCCGAAAGGCCCCGCGCAAGCGGCAGGCCTGAAAACCGGTGATCGTTTGCTGGCCCTTGATGGCAAGCCACTCGATGACTGGCAGCAGGTGGTCGATACCGTTCGTACGCGTCCTGATACCAAAATCATGCTGCGCATCGAGCGCGACAATGCTCAAATCGACGTCCCTGTGACCCTCGCAGCGCGCGGTGAAAGCAAAGCGCCGAGCGGTTATCTGGGCGCTGGCGTCAAAGCCATCGACTGGCCGCCGGAAATGATCCGCGAGGTCAGTTATGGTCCGCTGGCCGCGATTGGCGAGGGCGCCCGTCGCACTTGGACCATGAGCATCCTGACGCTGGATTCACTGAAGAAAATGCTGTTCGGCGAGCTCTCGGTAAAAAACTTGAGTGGACCGATAACCATTGCTAAAGTGGCGGGCGCTTCTGCCCAGTCGGGCGTCGCTGATTTCCTGAATTTCCTTGCTTATCTGAGTATTAGCCTGGGGGTTCTGAATTTGCTGCCCATTCCTGTACTGGATGGGGGGCATTTGTTGTTTTATCTGATCGAGTGGGTGCGTGGTCGCCCCTTGTCGGATCGGGTGCAAGGTTGGGGGATACAGATCGGTATCAGTTTGGTGGTCGGGGTGATGTTGCTTGCTCTGGTCAACGATCTGGGTCGACTGTAACGCTTCGCTGAATTGCGAATCTGCCGCATTTTGCGGCAGTTTGTTTATTGCCAGTTGGAATAAGAAAGGACTTCATGAAACGTCTGCTGCTAACTGCGGTTCTCACCGTATTGATGATCGCCGAAGTTCACGCCGAGTCCTTCACTATCTCTGATATTCGCGTCAATGGCCTCCAGCGGGTCTCCGCGGGTAGCGTCTTTGGTGCCTTGCCGTTGAACGTCGGCGAGCAGGCGGATGATCGTCGCCTGGTGGAATCCACTCGTGCGTTGTTCAAAACCGGTTTCTTTCAAGATATCCAGCTGGGCCGCGAAGGCAACGTTCTGGTCATCACCGTGGTCGAGCGTCCATCGGTCGCCAGTATCGAAATCGAAGGCAACAAGGCGATTTCCACTGAAGACTTGATGAAAGGCCTCAAGCAATCCGGTCTGGCCGAAGGCGAAATCTTCCAGCGCGCTACCCTTGAGGGTGTGCGTAACGAACTGCAGCGTCAGTACGTGGCCCAGGGTCGTTACTCCGCTACCGTCGATACCGAAGTGGTTTCGCAGCCGCGTAACCGCGTGGGTCTGAAGGTGAAGATCAACGAAGGCACCGTTGCCGCAATCCAGCACATCAACGTGGTAGGCAATACGGTTTTCCCTGAGGAAGACCTGACTGACCTGTTCGAACTGAAAACCACCAACTGGCTGTCGTTCTTCAAGAACGATGACAAATATGCCCGCGAAAAACTCTCCGGTGACCTGGAGCGTCTGCGTTCCTACTATCTGGATCGCGGCTATATCAACATGGACATCGCTTCGACCCAGGTATCGATTACCCCGGACAAGAAGCACGTCTACATCACCGTCAACGTCACCGAAGGCGAGAAGTACACCGTCCGTGACGTCAAGCTTAGCGGTGACCTGAAAGTCCCTGAAGACCAGGTCAAGTCGCTGTTGCTGGTGCAGAAAGGCCAGGTGTTCTCGCGCAAGCTGATGACCACTACCTCCGAACTGATCACCCGCCGCCTGGGTAACGAGGGCTATACCTTCGCCAACGTCAACGGCGTGCCTCAGCCGCATGACGACGACCACACTGTGGACATCCTGTTCGCTGTCGATCCAGGCAAGCGTGCCTACGTCAACCGCATCAACTTCCGTGGCAACACCAAGTCCGAGGACGAAGTGCTGCGTCGTGAAATGCGTCAGATGGAAGGCGGCTGGGCTTCGACCTACCTGATCGACCAGTCCAAGACCCGTCTGGAGCGTCTGGGCTTCTTCAAGGAAGTCAACGTTGAAACCCCGGCCGTGCCAGGTGTCGACGACCAGGTTGATGTGAACTACGCCGTTGAAGAACAGGCTTCCGGTTCGATCACCGCCAGCGTCGGTTTCGCCCAGAGCGCCGGTCTGATCCTCGGTGGTTCGATCACCCAGAACAACTTCCTCGGTACCGGTAACCGCGTCAGCATCGGTCTGACCCGCAGCGAATACCAGAGCCGCTACAACTTCGGCTACGTTGACCCCTACTGGACCGCCGATGGCGTGAGCCTGGGTTACAACGCGTTCTATCGCACCACTGACTACGATGAGCTCGATGCCGATATCTCGAGCTACGCCGTCGACAGCCTGGGCGCTGGCGTCAACGTTGGCTACCCGATTAGCGAAACATCGCGTCTGACCTTCGGTCTGTCTGCCCAGCAGGACAAGATCAACACCGGTCGCTATACCGTTGACGAGATTTTCGATTTCGTCGACAAGGAAGGCGACAACTACCTGAACTTCAAGGCCTCGGCCGGTTGGTCCGAGTCGACCCTGAACAAAGGCGTGTTGCCGACCCGTGGTCGTTCCCAGAGTCTGACCCTGGAAACCACCATTCCTGGCAGCGACCTGTCGTTCTTCAAGCTCGACTACCGTGGTCAGCTGTTTCAGCCAATCACTGAAAACTACACCCTGCGCCTGCACTCCGAACTCGGTTATGGCGATGGTTACGGTTCGACCGATGGTTTGCCGTTCTATGAAAACTACTATGCCGGTGGTTTCAACTCGGTTCGTGGCTTCAAGGACAGCACCCTCGGCCCGCGCAGTACGCCGAGCCGTGGCACCAACCCGGGCACGTCGCTTGATCCGGACCAGGATCCACTGCCGTTCGGTGGTAACGTCCTGATCCAGGGCGGTGTGGAAGTTCTGTTCCCGCTGCCATTCGTCAAGGATCAGCGTTCCCTGCGGACTTCGGTTTTCTGGGATGTCGGTAACGTGTTTGACTCGCAGTGCAAGGACACTACGAACGCCAATGGCTCGTCGTCCAACACCAAGTGCAACGACATCAGCCTGAGCAACATGGCCAGTTCCGTCGGTGTCGGCGTGACCTGGGTCACCGCACTGGGGCCGTTGAGCTTCGCGCTGGCGATGCCGATCAAGAAACCGGATGACGCTGAAACTCAAGTGTTCCAATTCTCCCTCGGCCAGACGTTCTAAGCGTCTGACCCAAGATAACGACAATGGATTTTGTAGGAGTGCATCGTGCGTAAGTTGACTCAGTTGGTTCTCCTGGCCTCCGTACTGGTGGCAGGCCCGGCGTTCGCCGACATGAAAATTGCCGTGCTGAACTATCAGATGGCACTGCTGGAATCCGACGCGGCGAAGAAGTACGCCGTGGATGCCGAGAAGAAGTTCGGTCCGCAACTGACCAAGCTGAAAACTCTGGAAAGCAGCGCCAAAGGCATTCAGGACCGTCTTATGGCCGGTGGCGACAAAATGCAGCAGGGCGAGCGTGAGCGTCTGGAGCTGGAATTCAAGCAAAAGGCCCGCGACTTCCAGTTCCAGTCCAAGGAGCTGAACGAAGCCAAAGCCGTTGCCGACCGTGAAATGCTCAAGCAGCTGAAGCCGAAACTGGACAGCGCTGTGGAAGAAGTCATCAAGAAAGGTGGTTTTGACCTGGTGTTCGAGCGTGGCGCAGTCATCGATGTCAAACCTCAGTACGACATCACGCGCCAGGTTATCGAGCGCATGAATCAGCTGAAGTAACCCATGACCGTGACTATCAGGCTCGGCCAGTTGGCCGAGCACCTCGGCGCCACTCTGCGTGGCGACCCCGAGACGCAAATTACTGGGCTAGCCACTTTGCAAGAGGCTGGCCCAGCTCAGTTGAGCTTTCTGGCAAATCCCCAATACCGTAAATACCTGGCCGGTTCCCAGGCAGCTGCACTGCTGCTCAAGGAAGCCGATGCCGAGGGTTTTGCCGGTAACGCCCTGGTGGTGCCGGATCCTTACCTGGCCTACGCGCGCATCTCGCACCTGTTCGATCCAAAACCAAAAGCTGCTGCGGGGATTCATCCGACAGCGGTGATTGCGGCGGATGCAGTGGTTGATCCAAGCGCCAGCATCGGCCCGTTCGTGGTGATCGAAGCCGGTGCGCGTATCGCTGCGCAGGTGACGCTGGGCGCGCACTGCGTGGTCGGAGCTCGCAGCGAAATCGGTGAAGGCGGCTGGCTGGCTCCGCGCGTCACGCTGTATCACGACGTGCGCATCGGCAAACGTGTGGTGATCCAGTCCGGCGCGGTGATCGGCGGCGAGGGCTTCGGCTTCGCCAACGAAAAGGGCGTCTGGCAGAAAATCGCCCAGATCGGTGGCGTGACCATCGGCGACGATGTCGAGATCGGCGTGAACACCGCCATCGACCGCGGCGCTCTGGCCGATACCGTGATCGGCAACGGCGTGAAGCTCGACAACCAGATCCAGATCGCACACAACGTCCAGGTCGGTGATCACACCGCCATGGCCGCGTGCGTCGGCATTTCCGGCAGCACCAAAATCGGCAAGCACTGCATGCTCGCCGGCGGTGTCGGTCTGGTCGGCCACATTGATATTTGCGACAACGTTTTCCTGACCGGGATGACCATGGTGACCCACTCGATTACCGAGCCGGGTGCCTATTCTTCCGGCACAGCCATGCAACCGGCGGCCGAATGGCGCAAAAGCGCGGCCCGCATCCGTCAGCTCGATGACATCGCGCGACGGTTGAAACAGCTGGAAAAGCGCGTAGGGGAAGTGACCCCTGACGGCAATGCTTCATCTGATGGCTGATACCATTTCCATATCAAGTGTGCACAGCCTCTAGACTGCCTCCTTGATTTGCTAGAGGAGTGCGCGTCAGTCGCGCTCCCAATCTTTACATAGGCTTTCCCCTGAAATGATGGACATCAACGAGATTCGCGAATACCTGCCTCACCGTTACCCGTTCCTGCTGGTGGACCGGGTGGTGGAACTGGACACTGAAGGCAAGCGAATTCGCGCCTACAAGAATGTCAGCATCAATGAACCGTTCTTCAATGGTCACTTTCCCGCGCATCCAATCATGCCGGGCGTGCTGATCATCGAAGCGATGGCTCAGGCTGCCGGGATCCTCGGTTTCAAGATGCTCGACGTCAAACCGGCCGACGGCACCCTGTATTACTTCGTCGGCTCCGACAAGCTGCGCTTCCGCCAGCCAGTCAAGCCGGGCGATCAGTTGATCCTTGAAGCGACCTTCATCAGTTGCAAGCGCAAGATCTGGAAGTTCGAATGCCAGGCTTCGGTGGATGGCAAGCCGGTCTGCTCGGCAGAAATCATCTGCGCGGAACAGAAAGTATGAGTTTGATTGACCCTCGCGCAATCATCGATCCGTCCGCCGTACTGGCTGACGGCGTCGAGGTCGGCCCGTGGTCGATCATCGGCGCAGGTGTGGAAATCGGCGAGGGTACCGTGATCGGGCCGCATGTGATCCTCAAGGGGCCGACCCGCATTGGTAAACACAATCGCATCTACCAGTTTTCCTCGGTAGGCGAAGACACCCCGGATCTGAAGTACAAAGGCGAGGAAACCCGCCTGGTGATCGGCGACCACAACGTCATCCGCGAAGGCGTGACCATTCACCGTGGCACCGTGCAGGATCGTTCGGAAACCACGCTGGGTGATCACAACCTGATCATGGCCTATGCCCACATCGGCCATGACAGCGTCATCGGCAACCACTGCATTCTGGTCAACAACACAGCGTTGGCCGGGCATGTACACGTTGACGACTGGGCGATCCTCTCCGGTTTCACCCTGGTGCATCAGTACTGCCATATCGGCGCCCACAGCTTTTCCGGCATGGGCACGGCGATCGGCAAGGACGTTCCGGCGTTCGTCACCGTTTTCGGCAACCCGGCCGAAGCGCGCAGCATGAACTTCGAAGGCATGCGCCGTCGCGGTTTCAGCGAAGACGCGATCCACGCCTTGCGTCGTGCCTACAAGACTGTCTACCGCCAGGGCCTGACGGTCGAACAGGCGCTGGCCGAGCTGGCGGAACCGTCTGCGCAGTTCCCTGAAGTCGCCGTGTTCCGCGATTCGATCCAGGCATCGACTCGCGGCATCACCCGCTGATCATGGCCAGTCTGCGTATTGCGCTGGTGGCGGGAGAGGCTTCCGGTGACATTCTCGGCGCCGGCCTCATGCGCGCCCTCAAGGCTCAGCACCCGGCAGTGGAATTCATCGGTGTCGGTGGTCCGCTGATGCAGGCCGAAGGCCTGACCTCGTACTTCCCCATGGAGCGCTTGTCGGTCATGGGGCTGGTGGAAGTCCTCGGCCGGCTGCGTGAGTTGCTCAAGCGCCGCAAAGAGCTGATTGCCACACTGATTGCCGCAAAGCCAGACGTGTTCATCGGCATCGATGCGCCGGATTTCAACCTCAATATCGAACTCAAGCTGCGTCAGGCCGGGATCAAGACCGTGCATTACGTCAGCCCGTCGGTGTGGGCATGGCGGCAGAAACGGGTGCTGAAGATCCGCGAAGGCTGCGATCTGATGCTCACCCTGTTGCCGTTCGAAGCGAAATTCTACGAAGAGAAAGGCGTGCCGGTGCGTTTCGTCGGTCACACCTTGGCCGATACCATTCCGCTGCAAGCCGATCGCGGCGCTGCGCGCGCCGAGCTGGGTTTGCCCGACGGTCCGCTGGTGGCGTTGATGCCGGGAAGCCGTGGCGGTGAAGTCAGTCGCCTCGGCGCGCTGTTCCTCGACACTGCCGAACGTCTGCGCGCCATGCGTCCGGGCGTGCGCTTTGTCATTCCTTGTGCAAGCCCGGAACGTCGGGTGCAACTTGAGGCCTTGCTCGCTGGCCGAGATTTGCCGGTGGCATTGCTCGACGGTAAATCCCATCTGGCCCTGGCCGCGTGCAACGCGGTGTTGATCGCCTCTGGCACTGCTACCCTTGAAGCGCTGCTGTACAAGCGGCCGATGGTGGTGGCGTATCGGTTGGCGCCGCTGACGTTCTGGATTCTCAAACGCATGGTCAAGAGCCCGTACGTGTCGCTGCCCAACTTGCTCGCTCAGCGCTTGCTGGTGCCGGAGTTGTTGCAGGATGATGCGACTGTCGAGGCGTTGGCGCAGACGCTGTCGCCATTGATCGATGGTGGCGAGGAACAGACCCGCGGCTTCGACGAGATCCACCGCACGCTGCGGCGCGATGCTTCCAATCAGGCGGCGCAAGCCGTCCTTGACCTGATCGGCAAACCACAATGAGCAAGACAAGCATGCAAATGGGCCTGGATTTCACTCTGGTCGCCGAAGTCGAAGAACTGGTCGCCGGTGTTGATGAAGTCGGTCGTGGTCCGTTGTGCGGTGCGGTGGTGACGGCGGCAGTGATTCTCGATCCGAACCGGCCGATCCTCGGCCTCGACGATTCGAAGAAACTTACTGAAGCCAAGCGCGAAAAGCTCTACGACGAGATCTGCGAGAAAGCCCTGAGCTGGTGCATCGCCCGCGCCGAAGTCGAAGAAATCGACGATCTAAATATCCTCCACGCGACCATGCTGGCGATGCAGCGCGCGGTTGCCGGTCTGCACATTCAGCCGAAACTGGCGATGATCGACGGTAACCGCTGCCCGCATCTGCCGATGCGTTCCGAGGCGGTGATTCAGGGCGACGGCAAGGTGCCGGCGATAGCGGCGGCGTCGATTCTGGCCAAGGTCAGTCGTGATCGCGAAATGGCGGCGTTCGAATTGATCTACCCTGGCTACGGCATTGGCGGCCATAAAGGCTATCCGACGCCCGTTCATCTGGAAGCACTGGCGCGGCTCGGCCCGACGCCGATTCACCGCCGCTCGTTCGCCCCGGTGCGCCTGGCTTACGAGGCGCGGGAAAGCCTGACGCAGGTTTAGGCGCAAGGCTGATGTTTTATTCGAGGCCCGGTACAATCCGGGCCTCGTTGTCTCTATGTAACTGGACAGGATCACTATGCCGGCTTCATTCGTTCATCTACGCCTGCACACTGAATACTCCCTGGTCGACGGGCTGGTGCGGATCAAGCCGCTGGTCAAGACCCTGGTCGGCATGAACATGCCTGCCGTGGCGGTCACCGACCAGAACAACATGTGTTCCCTGGTCAAGTTCTATAAAAACGCCATGGGCGCCGGCATCAAGCCGATCTGCGGCGCCGACCTGTGGCTGGCGAACAAGGACCCGGATGCACCGCTGAGCCGCCTCAGCCTGCTGGTGATGAACGCTCAGGGTTATCGCAATCTCACCGAACTGATCTCGCGCGGCTTCATCGAAGGCCAGCGCAACGGCATGGTCATCGTCGAGCGCGAGTGGGTGGCTGAGGCCAGCGAAGGCCTGATCATGCTGTCCGCCGCCAAAGAAGGCGAGATCGGCATGGCCATGATCGGCGGCAACCCGGCGGAAGCAGAAGCGCTGGCACGCGAGTGGATGGCGGTGTTCCCGGATCGTTTCTATCTGGAAATCCAGCGCACCAACCGTCCCAACGACGAAGAACAACTGCATGGCGCCGTGGCGCTGGCCGACAAGCTCGGTGCGCCGCTGGTGGCGACCAACGACGTGCGCTTCATCAAGCAGGAAGACTTCGCCGCCCACGAAACCCGTGTGTGCATCGGTGAAGGCCGCGCCCTCGATGACCCGCGTCGTTCGAAGAATTACAGCGATCAGCAATACCTGAAAAGCGCCGAGGAAATGCTCGAGCTGTTCAGCGATATCCCCGACGCCATCGAAAACACCGTCGAGATCGCCAAGCGCTGCAACATCGAAGTGAAGCTGGGCACGCACTTTCTGCCCAACTTCCCGATTCCCGATGGCATGACCATCGACGAATATTTCCGCAAGGTTTCCTTCGAAGGGCTCGAAGAGCGCCTGGCGGTGCTGCTGCCCAAGGACACCACCGAAGACTACGAAGCCAAGCGCCAGGTCTACGTCGACCGCTTGAATTTCGAGCTGGATATCATCATCCAGATGGGCTTCCCCGGTTACTTCCTGATCGTGATGGACTTCATCCAGTGGGCCAAGAACAACGGTGTACCGGTAGGTCCGGGCCGTGGGTCGGGTGCCGGTTCGCTGGTGGCGTATGTCCAGAAGATCACCGACCTCGACCCGCTGGAATATGACCTGCTGTTCGAACGTTTCCTCAACCCGGAACGGGTCTCCATGCCCGACTTCGACGTCGACTTCTGCATGGACGGTCGCGACCGCGTGATCGACTACGTGGCCGAGAAATACGGCCGCAACGCGGTAAGCCAGATCATCACCTTCGGTTCCATGGCCGCCAAGGCTGTGGTCCGTGACGTGGCGCGGGTGCAGGGCAAGTCCTATGGCCTGGCGGATCGTCTGTCGAAGATGATTCCGTTCGAAGTCGGCATGACCCTGGAAAAAGCCTACGAGCAGGAAGAGATCCTGCGCGACTTCATCAAGGTCGATGAAGAAGCGGCGGAAATCTGGGAGATGGCGCGCAAGCTCGAAGGTGTGGTGCGCAACGTCGGTAAGCACGCCGGTGGTGTGGTGATCGCGCCGACCAAACTCACCGACTTCTCGCCGATCTATTGCGACGAGGCCGGCGACGGTCTGGTGACCCAGTTCGACAAGGACGACGTTGAGGCCGCCGGTCTGGTGAAGTTCGACTTCCTCGGCCTGCGTACCCTGACGATCATCGACTGGGCGCTGAAAACCATCAACCGCGACCGCGCCAAGGTCAACGAGCCGCCGCTCGATATCGCTTTTATCCCGCTGGACGACAAACCGACCTACCAGTTGCTGCAAAAAGCCGAAACCACGGCGGTGTTCCAGCTTGAATCGCGAGGCATGAAAGAGCTGATCAAAAAGCTCAAGCCCGACTGCCTGGAAGACTTGATCGCACTCGTTGCATTGTTCCGTCCGGGGCCGCTTCAATCGGGCATGGTGGACGACTTCATCAATCGTAAGCACGGTCGCGCCGAACTGGCCTATCCGCACTCGGACTACCAGTACGACGGTCTGAAGCCGGTACTGGCGCCGACTTACGGCATCATCCTGTATCAGGAACAGGTGATGCAGATTGCCCAGGTCATGGCCGGTTACACCCTCGGCGGTGCGGACATGCTGCGTCGGGCGATGGGTAAGAAAAAACCTGAAGAAATGGCCAAGCAGCGCGGCGGTTTCATTGAGGGTTGCGCGACCAACGGCATCGACGCGGATCTTGCCGGTAACATTTTCGACCTGGTGGAAAAGTTCGCCGGTTACGGTTTCAACAAATCCCACTCCGCCGCTTACGGCCTGGTGTCGTACCAGACCGCGTGGCTGAAAGCTCACTACCCGGCGCCGTTCATGGCCGCGGTACTCTCGGCGGATATGCACAACACCGACAAGGTCGTGACCTTGATCGAAGAAGTGCGGACGATGAAGCTGCGCCTCGACGCGCCAGACGTGAACACTTCGGAGTTCAAGTTCACGGTGAACGACGATGGCCGCATCGTTTACGGCCTCGGCGCGATCAAAGGCGTCGGTGAAGGTCCGGTTGAGGCGATCACCGAAGCGCGTCAGGCCGGTCCGTTCAAGGATCTGTTCGATTTCTGCGCGCGGGTCGACCTCAAGCGCATCAACAAACGAACTCTTGATGGCTTGATTCGCAGCGGCGCGCTGGATCGCCTCGGCCCGTATTTCCACGACGAACAAAAGGCCTATCAGGCCAACATCGACCGTAACCGCGCGGTATTGCTGGCGGCGATGGAAGAGGCGATTAAGGCGGCCGAGCAGACTGCGCGGACCCACGACTCTGGCCACGCCGACCTGTTTGGCGGCTTGTTCGTCGAAGAAGACGCCGACGTTTACGCGTCCCATCGCAAGGCCAAGGAGCTGACCCTCAAGGAACGCCTCAAGGGGGAGAAAGACACCCTGGGCCTGTACCTGACCGGTCACCCGATCGACGAATACGAAGGCGAGATCCGCCGTTTCGCCCGTCAGCGCATCATCGACCTGAAACCGGCACGTGACACGCAAACCGTAGCGGGGATGATCATTGCCCTGCGGGTGATGAAGAACAAGAAGGGCGACAAGATGGGCTTCATCACCCTTGATGACCGCTCCGGGCGGATCGAGGCGTCGCTGTTTGCCGATGCGTTCCATTCGGCGCAATCACTGTTGCAGACCGACGCGATGGTGGTGGTCGAGGGCGAGGTCAGCAACGACGACTTCTCCGGTGGCCTGCGCCTGCGGGTCAAGCGGGTGATGAGCATGGAGGATGCGCGTACCAATCTGGCCGAAAGCCTGCGCCTGAAACTGCACACCCAGGATCTGAAAGGCGATCAGCTACGCTGGTTGGGCGAACTGCTCAAGCGTCATCGCGGCGCGTGCCCGATCACCATGGAGTACACCAGTCCGGATGCGAAGACCTTGCTGCAGTTCGGCGAGACCTGGCGGATCGACCCGGCGGATGCCTTGATTCAAGCCCTGCGTGACCAGTTCGGGCGAGACAACGTCTTCCTCCAATACCGTTGACCGGCAAGTGCCACCATTGCGCTTGCCCGCAACCTGAATTTTTAATCTCGACCTCAGCGCGCCTCTCCCTTAAGGTAGGGCGCGAATAGACAACCGGCCGGCCCAAGCTCACTTGGGACACGACCCAAGACGGACGCCTATGAACCCGAATTTTCTAGATTTCGAACAGCCGATCGCCGACCTGCAAGCCAAGATCGAAGAGTTGCGCTTGGTCGGTAATGACAATTCGCTGAATATCGGCGATGAGATCTCCCGCCTGCAGGACAAGAGCAAGACGCTGACCGAAGACATCTTCGGCAAGCTGACCAGCTGGCAGATCGCACGCCTGGCGCGTCACCCGAAACGCCCTTACACCCTCGATTACATCGAGCACATCTTCACTGAGTTCGACGAACTGCACGGCGACCGTCACTTCTCCGACGACGCTGCCATTGTTGGCGGTATCGCCCGTCTGGAAGACCAGCCGGTGATGATCATCGGTCACCAGAAAGGCCGTGAAGTGCGCGAGAAAGTCCGTCGCAACTTCGGCATGCCGCGTCCTGAAGGCTACCGCAAGGCCTGCCGTCTGATGGAGATGGCCGAGCGCTTCAAGATGCCGATCCTGACCTTCATCGATACCCCGGGCGCCTACCCAGGCATCGACGCCGAAGAGCGCAACCAGAGCGAAGCGATTGCCTGGAACCTGCGTGTGATGGCGCGGTTGAAGACCCCGATCATTGCCACCGTAATTGGTGAGGGTGGTTCCGGCGGCGCACTGGCCATCGGCGTCTGCGACCAACTGAACATGCTGCAGTATTCGACCTACGCGGTGATCTCGCCGGAAGGTTGCGCATCGATCCTGTGGAAAACCGCCGAGAAAGCACCGGATGCCGCTGAGGCGATGGGCATCACCGCTGAGCGTCTGAAAGGCCTGGGCATTGTTGACAAAGTGATCGGCGAGCCACTGGGCGGCGCCCACCGTGACCCGGCTGCTGCCGCTGCGTCGATCCGCGCCGAGCTGAGCTCGCAACTGGCGATGCTCAAGCAGTTCGATAACGAAGCGCTGCTCAAGCGCCGTTACGATCGCCTGATGAGCTACGGTCTCTAAGTCGAGCGCTATCCCCTGTAGGAGCTGCCGAAGGCTGCGATCTTTTGATCTTGCTTGTCAGAATCAAAAGATCGCAGCCTTCGGCAGCTTCTATAGGGATTTCTGAGAAGCGACCCTCTCTATGAATTCCTCTAAGAGTGATTTGCCGTCGCGGCTTCTGCTGAACCTTGAGCCCTGGCGCCACGCCGCTCATTGGCGCATCGCCTTCTCCGGTGGCCTCGACTCCACCGTCCTCCTGCATCTGCTCGCCACTCTGGCGAACGCCGAATCCCTCCCTGCGCTAAGCGCCATCCACATCCACCACGGCCTTCAGGCTACGGCCGATGCGTGGCCGCAACATTGCCAGTCCGTTTGCGATGCGCTGGGCGTGCCGTTGCAAGTGAAGCGGGTGACCGTAAAGGGCGGGGCGAGCCTGGAGCGGGCGGCGCGGGACGCGCGTTATGCTGCGTTCAGTTCGCTGACACAGACCAATGACGTGCTGATGACTGGCCAGCACCGCGACGATCAAGCCGAAACGCTACTGTTTCGGCTGTTGCGCGGAGCTGGAGTGCGTGGGCTTGGCGGGATGCCGCAGCAGCGTCCAGTGGGGCAGGGCGCTCTGGTTCGACCGTTGCTCGACGTCAGTCGCGCCGAACTGGAAAGTTATGCACAGGCACATCAGTTGCACTGGATCGAAGACCCGTCCAATCAGGATCGGCAGTTTTCCCGTAACTACCTGCGCCATCAAGTCATGCCGGTGCTGACCGAGCGCTGGCCGCAAGCGCAGGCCAGCATGGCACGCACGGCTGTGCATCTGCGTGAAGCCCAGGGCTTGCTCGATGAGCTGGCGCAGATCGATCTCGCACAAGCCCAAACGGTCCATGAATTCGCTTGGCTGGGTGTTCCATCACTTGAGCTGGCGCCGTTGGCTGCATTGTCTGACGCACGCCAGCGAAACGCCCTCGGTCACTGGCTTGAGGCACTGACTCGCCTGCCAGATGCTGACCATTGGTCGGGTTGGATCGACCTGCGCGATGCCAGCTCGGACGCTTCACCGATCTGGCGTCTCGCCGACGGAGAGCTGCACCGCAGCGCCGGTCGCGTCTGGTGGCTCAGCGGCCATTGGCTGCGCACGCCGGTGATCGGCGCCGACTGGCAGACCCCGACTGCAACGCTACGCTTGGCCGATAACGGGCGCGTCATGTTTCACGGCCAAACTCCATCCGCGCCTTTGCGCATTGCCTATCGGCAGGGCGGTGAAGTCATGCAACTGGCCGAGCGCGGCAGCCGTGATCTCAAGCGCCTGCTCAATGAGCGCGCAGTACCAGGCTTCGTGCGTGGCAGATTGCCGCTGCTGTTTCGCGGTGAAGAATTACTCGCGGTGGCGAACCTGCCGGGTCTTGATGGTCAGATGGACGAAGGCTGGACGTTGCATTGGCAGCCAACAGACGAAGATCAAGGTTTGAGCTGAAAGGAGCATTCCGGTAGACTACGCTCCCTTCTTGATACAACTTCTGTGGATTCGCCTGAATTGCAGGAGTTGCCGATTACCAAGCAGTCTTTGCTGGGCGATTCCAAAAAATGTGTAGCGAGCAACGTACCGGTGTTTCATCTGCCGGTCTGTCACAACGCGGCGGTTTTTTCGAAAGGTGCACTGTGATTAATGCAGGTGATCGGGGGCTTCGGCCTTCCTTCGCTTTCCCCGGCGGCTCGTTCCGCTTTAACGCAGACTTCTAGGGTTTTTCATGACGCGCTACATATTCGTCACGGGCGGTGTTGTTTCTTCATTGGGGAAAGGCATTGCCTCGGCTTCATTGGCGGCTATCCTGGAGGCGCGGGGGCTTAAGGTCACCATGCTGAAGCTGGATCCGTACATCAACGTCGATCCGGGCACCATGAGTCCGTTCCAGCACGGTGAAGTGTTCGTCACCCACGACGGCGCCGAGACCGACCTGGACCTGGGGCACTACGAGCGGTTCATCCGCACGACCATGACCCAGAACAACAACTTCACCACCGGCCGTGTCTACGAACACGTGCTGCGCAAAGAGCGCCGTGGTGATTACCTGGGCGCCACCATTCAGGTGATCCCGCACATCACCGACGAAATCAAGCGCCGGATCATCAAGGGCGCCGGCGATGCCGACGTGGCCATGGTCGAGATCGGTGGCACCGTGGGTGACATCGAATCGCAACCGTTCCTCGAAGCGATCCGTCAATTGCGTTTCGAAGTCGGCGCCAAGCGCGCGATGCTGATGCACCTGACGCTGGTGCCTTACATCGCCACCGCCGGCGAAACCAAGACCAAGCCGACCCAGCACTCCGTCAAGGATCTGCGCTCGATCGGTCTGCAGCCAGACGTGCTGGTGTGCCGCTCCGACCACCCGATCGATATTTCCTCGCGCCGCAAGATCGCTCAGTTCACCAACGTTGAAGAGCGTGCGGTGATTGCGCTGGAAGATGCCGACACCATCTACAGAATCCCGGGCATCCTGCACTCGCAGGGCCTGGACGATTTCGTCGTCGAGCGTTTCGGTCTGCAATGCGACAGCGCCGATCTGTCCGAGTGGGAAGCAGTGGTCGATGCCAAGCTGAACCCGGAACACGAAGTGACCATCGCCATGGTCGGCAAGTACATGGAACTGCTCGACGCCTACAAGTCGCTGATCGAAGCGATGAGCCACGCTGGCATCAGCAACCGCACCAAGGTCAACCTGCGCTACATCGATTCCGAAGACATCGAGAACCAGGGCACTGCGCTGCTCGAAGGTGTCGACGCGATTCTGGTACCCGGCGGCTTCGGTCTGCGTGGCGTGGAAGGCAAGATCACTGCCGTCCAGTACGCTCGCGAAAACAAGGTCCCTTACCTGGGTATCTGCCTGGGCATGCAAGTGGCGGTCATCGAGTTCGCGCGTAACGTGCTGGGCTGGAAAGACGCCAACTCCACCGAGTTCGATCGTGCCAGCGGCCATCCGGTTGTCGGTCTGATCACCGAGTGGGAAGACGCCACCGGCGCTGTTGAAGTGCGTACCGAAGCGTCCGATCTGGGCGGCACCATGCGCCTTGGCGCACAGGAATGCCTGCTTGAGCCGGGCTCGAAAGTGCACGACTGCTACGGCAAAGACGTGATCGTCGAACGTCACCGTCACCGTTACGAAGTGAACAACAACCTGCTGCCGAAGATCATGAATGCGGGCCTGAAGATCTCTGGGCGTTCAGGCGACGGCGCATTGGTTGAAGTGGTCGAGGCACCGGATCATCCATGGTTCGTGGCTTGCCAGTTCCATCCTGAGTTCACCTCGACACCACGCGACGGTCATCCGCTGTTCAGCGGTTTCGTCAAGGCAGCACTGACGCAACACCAGAAGAAGGCGTAACCCGATGGCACAGAAGATCATCCGCGTCGGCGACATCGAGATTGCCAACGACAAACCCATGGTGCTGTTCGGTGGCATGAACGTGCTGGAAAGCCGTGACATGGCCATGCAGGTTTGCGAAGAATACGTGAAGGTCACCGAAAAACTCGGTATCCCTTACGTGTTCAAGGCCAGCTTCGACAAGGCCAACCGGTCTTCTGTGACTTCGTATCGTGGTCCTGGCCTGGAAGAGGGCATGCGCATCTTCCAGGACATCAAGCAAGCCTTCGGCGTGCCGATCATCACCGACGTCCACGAGCCGGATCAGGCTGCGGTGGTCGCTGAGGTCTGCGACATCATCCAGCTGCCGGCCTTCCTGTCGCGTCAGACCGATCTGGTCGTCGCGATGGCCAAGACCAATGCCGTGATCAACATCAAGAAAGCCCAGTTCCTCGCACCTCAGGAAATGAAACACATCCTGAACAAGTGCGTAGAAGCCGGGAACGATCAGTTGATCCTCTGCGAGCGCGGTTCGAGCTTCGGCTACAACAACCTCGTGGTCGACATGCTCGGCTTCGGCATCATGAAGCAGTTCGAATACCCGGTGTTCTTCGACGTGACCCACTCGCTGCAAATGCCCGGTGGTCGTTCCGACTCGGCCGGCGGTCGCCGCGCGCAGGTCACCGATCTGGCCAAGGCCGGCATGAGCCAGTCGCTGGCGGGTCTGTTCCTCGAAGCGCATCCGGATCCGGACAACGCCAAATGCGACGGCCCTTGCGCCTTGCGTCTGGACAAACTGGAGCCATTCCTGGCCCAGCTCAAAGCTCTGGACGAACTGGTGAAGAGTTTTCCGACGGTAGAAACCGCGTAACGCTCGATTCTCCGGTAAAGTACCGCACGATTTGTCGCTCATGCCCTCGGGCGTGAGCGTTGTCGTCTGCAAGTCTGCCCGCTGTACTTCGCTTGCCGACGATAAAGATTTCCTCTAGCTGCGTCGTTTTCGTCAACTTTGGAGTGTTTACAACAATGGCAAAAATCGTCGACATCAAAGGTCGTGAAGTTCTCGACTCCCGTGGCAATCCCACCGTGGAAGCGGACGTGCTTCTCGACAACGGCATCATCGGCAGCGCCTGCGCGCCGTCCGGTGCATCCACTGGCTCGCGTGAAGCGCTCGAGCTGCGTGATGGCGACAAGAGCCGTTACCTGGGCAAGGGCGTGCTCAAGGCGGTAGCCAACATCAACGGTCCGATCCGCGATCTGCTGCTGGGCACCGACCCGAGCGACCAGAAAGCCCTCGACCAAGCGATGATCAAGCTCGACGGTACCGAAAACAAAGCGACCCTGGGCGCCAACGCCATCCTCGCCGTGTCCCTGGCTGCGGCCAAGGCAGCTGCGCAGGATCAGGATCTGCCGCTGTACGCACACATCGCCAACCTCAACGGCACCCCGGGTGTGTACTCGATGCCGGTACCGATGATGAACATCATCAACGGTGGCGAGCACGCCGATAACAACGTCGACATCCAGGAATTCATGGTGCAGCCAGTTGGCGCCAAGTCTTTCTCGGAAGGTCTGCGCATGGGTACCGAGATTTTCCATCACTTGAAAGCTGTGCTGAAGGCCCGTGGCCTGAGCACCGCCGTTGGCGACGAAGGCGGTTTCGCACCGAACCTGGCGTCCAACGAAGACGCTTTGAAAGTGATCTCCGAAGCCGTGGCCAACGCCGGTTACACACTGGGCACCGACGTGACCCTGGCTCTGGACTGCGCTGCAAGCGAGTTCTACGAAGACGGCAAGTACAACCTGTCCGGCGAAGGCCAGGTGTTCACTGCTGAAGGTTTCGCCGACTACCTCAAAGGCCTGACCGAGCGTTACCCGATCATCTCCATCGAAGACGGTCTGGACGAGTCCGACTGGGCTGGCTGGAAAATCCTCACCGACAAGATCGGCGAGAAAACCCAACTGGTGGGCGACGACCTGTTCGTGACCAACACCAAGATCCTGAAAGAAGGCATCGACAAAAAGATCGCCAACTCGATCCTGATCAAGTTCAACCAGATCGGCACCCTGACCGAAACCCTGGAAGCCATCCAGATGGCCAAGGCTGCCGGTTACACCGCAGTGATCTCGCACCGTTCCGGCGAAACCGAAGATTCGACCATTGCCGACCTGGCGGTGGGCACCTCGGCTGGCCAGATCAAGACCGGTTCGCTGTGCCGTTCCGACCGCGTTTCCAAGTACAACCAACTGCTGCGTATCGAAGAGCAGTTGAACGGCAAGGCCAAGTACAACGGCCGTGCCGAGTTCCGCGGTTAAGCGCAACCTGATCAAAGGACACCGGATTGTGTCGGAAAAGTCGTGACAGCGATGGATTTGCCACTAATCTGATGCCTTAAGCACAAGCCTGGATCTTTCCAGGCTTCGTGCTATCAGATGCTGCAACATTATGCGTGGCTGTCTTTTTTCACTGGATACCTGATATTCGATGCGCAGTCCTTACTGGTTGTTTCTTGTTTTGCTCTTGCTGCTGGCCGGTCTGCAGTACCGCCTGTGGGTGGGCAATGGCAGTCTGGCGCAGGTCGCCGAGCTGAAACAGCAGATCGCCGACCAACATGCCGAAAACGAAGGCCTGCTGGAGCGCAACCGGGTGATGGACGCTGAAGTCAGCGAGTTGAAGAAAGGCATGGAGACCGTTGAAGAGCGGGCTCGTCACGAACTGGGCATGGTCAAGGACGGCGAAACCCTTTACCAGTTGGCCCAATGATCGATTCCCTGCCGGCCTTCTGGGCCGTAATTCCTGCCGCGGGCGTCGGTGCCCGAATGGCCGCGGACCGTCCCAAGCAATATCTGCAACTGGGCGGGCGCACAATTCTCGAACACAGCCTCGGCTGTTTCCTTGATCACCCGAGCCTCAAGGGCCTGGTGCTCAGTCTTGCTGTCGATGATCCCTATTGGCCGAATCTGGCATGCGTCAACGATCCGCGCATTCAGCGGGTTGATGGCGGGGCGGAGCGTTCCGCTTCGGTGCTAAACGCCTTGCTGCATCTGCATGCGCAAGGTGCCGACGATGACGACTGGGTGCTGGTGCACGATGCGGCCCGGCCCAATCTGAGTCGCGATGATCTCGACAGGTTGCTGGCTGAATTGGCGGATGACCCAGTGGGTGGTTTGCTGGCGGTACCCGCCCGCGACACGCTAAAACGCGTCGATAAAAACGGGCGCGTAGTTGAAACGGTGGATCGCAGCGTGATCTGGCAGGCGTATACGCCACAGATGTTTCGCCTCGGTGCGTTGCATCGGGCGTTGGCCGACAGCCTGGTCGCGGATGCCGTCATTACCGATGAAGCTTCGGCGATGGAATGGGCCGGTCTGGCACCGCGTCTGATCGAAGGGCGGGCGGATAACCTCAAGGTGACCCGGCCGGAAGATCTGGAGTGGTTGCGCCAGCGATGGGCTAACCGCCGCTGAGATTTGCGGTTGCTGTGCCATTGCCTTCGCGAGCAGGCTCGCTCCCACAGAGGGAAAGCATCCAGCTGTCGAACTCGGTCAATTGTGGGAGCGAGCCTGCTCGCGAAAGCGGTCGCACGGGCAATCAATAACTCAAAGCTTGTACTCCGGCCTTTCAGCCAGTCCCACCTTCAAAAAATCCACCAACTTGCGCACCTTCGGCGACAGATGCCGCTGCTGCGGATATAGCGCCCACACCGCCGTATTCGGCGGCTGATGTGCCTCGAGCAAGGAAATAAGCGCGCCGCTGTGCAGGTGCTTGAGCACGTAATAGTCCGGCAACTGACACAGGCCTACACCCTGAAGCGCCGCGTCCAGCACCGCCTGCCCACTGTTGCAACGCCAGTTGCCCTGCACGCGCTGGGAAAATTCCCGTCCGTTCTGTTCCAGTTGCCAGATATCCGAACTGCCGATCAAACAATTGTGCCGACTCAACTCTGACAAACTGTGTGGGCGCCCGTACCGTTCCAAGTAGGACGGCGACGCGCACAGGTACATTCTCCGTGGCGCCAGACGTGTCGCGACCAGGCGCGAGTCCTGTAGCCGGCCCAGGCGAATCGCCAGGTCCAGACCTTCATGCACCAGGTCAAGCTGGCGATTGCTCAGCTCGATATCGATGCGCAGCTGCGGATACAGCCCCATGAACCGCGTCACCAGCGGCACGATAAACCGTTCACCGTAGGCCACGGCGCAAGTCATGCGCAGCATGCCTTTCGGTTCGCTGGTCAGATCACCCACTGCGCGCAAGGCTTCTTCGCGACCGTCCTGCAGGCGTTGGCAATGTTGCAGGAACGTTTGTCCGGCCTCGGTCAGCGTCACCCGCCGGGTGCTGCGATAGAGCAGGCGCGTTTGCAAACGCTCTTCGAGCCGTACGATTTGTCGACTGATGTGCGAGGAAGAAACCCCAAGACGCTCGGCAGCGGCGGTGAATTGGTTGCATTCGGCGACGGCAACGAACTCGTCGATGCCTTCCCAGCGGTTTTCCGACACTTGGATTATCCCTGTATGGCAATAATGTTTTGCTTTCGTCCGAATTATTCATCAGGGCGCGCTGAACTACACTGTCTGTCTGCTTTTTTATTTATCGGGTTCACTGGAGAGTCAGCATGATCAAGTCGCGCGCCGCCGTTGCCTTCGAGGCCAAGAAGCCGCTGGAAATCGTAGAAGTCGATGTCGCCATGCCGAAGGCGGGTGAAGTGTTGCTGCGCGTTGTCGCTTCCGGGGTGTGCCACACCGATGCCTACACCTTGTCCGGCGCAGACCCGGAAGGCATCTTTCCGTCGATCCTCGGTCACGAAGGTGGCGCCATCGTTGAAGCGATCGGTGAGGGCGTGACCTCGGTTGCCGTCGGCGATCACGTCATTCCGCTGTACACCCCGGAATGCGGCCAGTGCAAATTCTGCAAGTCGGGCAAGACCAACCTCTGCCAGGCGATTCGCGCTACCCAAGGCAAGGGCTTGATGCCGGATGGCACTTCGCGTTTTTCCTACAAGGGCGAGACGATTTTCCACTACATGGGCACATCGACGTTCTCCGAATACACCGTGCTCCCGGAAATCTCCGTAGCGAAGATCTCCAAAGACGCACCGCTGGAAAAGGTCTGCCTGCTCGGCTGCGGCGTCACCACCGGTATCGGCGCCGTGCTCAACACCGCCAAGGTCAAGCCGGGTGACACCGTGGCGATCTTCGGTCTCGGTGGCATCGGCTTGTCGGCCGTGATCGGCGCGGTGAAAGCCAAGGCTGCGCGCATCATCGCCA